>NZ_JAAVXA010000026.1:0-69 GCF_012241585.1 Pantoea sp. LS15 | reverse complement strand
ACGGCGTTTCACTTCTGAGTTCGGCATGGGGTCAGGTGGGACCACCGCGCTAAAGCCGCCAGGCAAATT
>NZ_JAAVXA010000025.1:0-24505 GCF_012241585.1 Pantoea sp. LS15 | reverse complement strand
TGCTATGAAGTGTGGTGGTACAGCACGAAAGTGGGGGTGATCGACCTGAGGAAACAGTCGATCACCATGGGTAAAGGATGTTAAAAAGTGTTCACTATGTCCCCGAACACCTGTCTACCATGTCCCCAGACTGTACACCCACCGGGAGAGGGTGAAAACCTGTGCTTTTATTTAGGGCTCAAACGGCCGACGCTGAAACTGATCGTGCCCACATTTCGGACATAACGGCAGCACTTCCGGCGTATACACCGCGATATGGTGATGGCATTTCTCGCAGACCAGATTCCCCAGACCAACCACTTCACCACTGTGATACACACCATGATGGTTCAAATCCTGAAACACCTCGCGCCACTCCAGCTGTGTTTTATCGGTGATATCCACCAGTTCCTGCCACAGGCTCTCTTTAATCACCCGCATGAACACGCTGTCAGTGACCTCATCCTGGCTCTCCTGGTAGCTGCGCGCGAATTCTTCCAGGTCACGGCGTACCGCGCGGGTTACCTCTTCCACTTCGGTACGCGTTAACTCACCCGTTTGCGTCACGCGGGCACGCGCCTGCTCCACCAGCGCGTCAATATCGCGCTCGCCGTTACGCAGCCGTTCCGTCAGTGTCGCCACCAGTTCGCGGTAAAATTGAGCAACCTTGTTCATCATTTTGCCTCCCGGGTAAGTAACTATTTCTAATAATAGACCTTATTTCGTCGCCGCTTTGTCAGGTGAAGCACAGACCCGGTAAATTCCTGCAATGTGCATTTGTGCGAAAGGCTGTTTTGACGCGGACGTTTGGGCTATGCTATGCGGATCTGAAATATCACATCCATTGGCTACATTTGTAGCTGTATTGAAAACAGGACCACTGGCTGCCATGCAAGAGCAATACCGCCCGGAAGAGATAGAATCGAAAGTCCAGCAACACTGGGACGAGAAGCGCACCTTTGAAGTAACCGAAGACGAGAGCAAAGAGAAGTATTACTGCCTGTCGATGCTTCCCTATCCTTCTGGTCGACTACACATGGGCCACGTGCGTAACTACACCATTGGTGATGTGATCGCCCGCTACCAGCGTATGCTGGGCAAAAACGTTCTGCAGCCAATCGGCTGGGATGCGTTCGGTCTGCCTGCTGAAGGCGCTGCGGTAAAAAACAACACCGCACCTGCCCCGTGGACGTATGACAATATCGCGTACATGAAAAACCAGCTTAAAATGCTGGGCTTTGGTTATGACTGGAGCCGCGAGCTGGCAACCTGCACCCCGGAATACTATCGCTGGGAACAGAAATTCTTCACCGAGCTGTACAAAAAAGGCCTGGTGTATAAGAAGACCTCTGCTGTTAACTGGTGTCCAAATGACCAGACTGTTCTCGCGAACGAACAGGTTATTGATGGCTGCTGCTGGCGTTGTGATACCAAAGTTGAGCGCAAAGAGATCCCACAGTGGTTTATCAAAATCACGGCCTATGCTGACGAACTGCTGAATGATCTGGATACACTGGATCACTGGCCAGATACCGTAAAAACCATGCAGCGCAACTGGATCGGCCGTTCTGAAGGCGTGGAAATCACCTTCAACGTTGAGAATTACGACCAGACCCTGACCGTCTACACCACCCGTCCAGACACCTTCATGGGCGCGACCTACCTGGCCGTGGCTGCGGGTCACCCTCTGGCGCAGAAAGCGGCGGAGAACAATCCGGAACTGGCAACCTTCATCGACGAATGCCGCAACACCAAAGTGGCCGAAGCCGACATGGCGACGATGGAGAAAAAAGGCGTCGCGACAGGCTTCTATGCTAAGCACCCACTGACAGGCGAAGCGATCCCTGTTTGGGCCGCGAACTTCGTTCTGATGGAGTACGGTACAGGTGCAGTGATGGCTGTTCCAGGCCACGATCAGCGCGACTACGAGTTTGCTACCAAATACAGCCTGCCGATTAAAGCCGTTATCCTGGCCGCCGATGGTTCTGAACCAGACCTGTCCGCGCAAGCGCTGACTGAAAAAGGCACCCTGTTCAACTCCGGTGAATTTAGCGGTCTGAGCTTCGAAGACGGTTTTAATGCCATTGCAGACAAACTGGCCTCTCTGGGCGTGGGCGAGCGTAAAGTTAACTTCCGTCTGCGCGACTGGGGCGTTTCTCGTCAGCGTTACTGGGGTGCTCCAATTCCAATGGTGACACTGGAAGACGGCACCGTGATGCCAACGCCGGAAGATCAACTGCCGGTGATCCTGCCAGAAGACGTGGTAATGGACGGTATCACCAGCCCGATCAAAGCCGATCCTGAGTGGGCAAAAACTACCGTCAACGGCCAGCCTGCACTGCGTGAAACCGACACCTTCGACACCTTTATGGAGTCCTCCTGGTACTATGCGCGCTACACCTGCCCGCAGTATAAAGAGGGTATGCTGGACTCTGATGCAGCTAACTACTGGCTGCCAGTAGACATTTACATCGGTGGTATCGAACATGCCATCATGCACCTGCTCTACTTCCGCTTCTTCCACAAACTGATGCGTGATGCCGGCATGGTGAACTCTGACGAACCAGCAAAACAGCTGCTGTGTCAGGGTATGGTACTGGCTGATGCCTTCTACTACGTGGGTGCAAACGGCGAGCGTAACTGGGTTTCTCCAGTGGATGCGATTGTTGAGCGTGATGAGAAAGGCCGCATTGTGAAGGCGAAAGACGCCGAAGGTCATGAACTGGTCTATACCGGCATGAGCAAGATGTCTAAATCCAAAAACAACGGCATCGATCCACAGGTGATGGTTGAACGTTACGGCGCGGATACCGTGCGTCTGTTCATGATGTTTGCTTCTCCGGCAGACATGACCCTGGAGTGGCAGGAATCGGGTGTGGAAGGTGCAAACCGCTTCCTGAAACGCGTCTGGAAACTGGTTTACGAACACACCGCACAGGGCGATGCTCCGGCACTGAACGCCGCTGCACTGACTGAAGATCAGCAGGCGCTGCGTCGTGATGTTCATAAAACGATTGCGAAAGTGACCGATGATATTGGTCGTCGTCAGACCTTCAATACCGCAATTGCGGCTATTATGGAACTGATGAACAAGCTGGCGAAAGCCCCGCAGGACGGCGAGCAGGATCGTGCCTTAATGCGTGAAGCATTGCTGGCCGTCGTTCGCATGCTGAACCCGTTCACTCCGCATGTCAGCTTCACTCTGTGGCAGGAACTGAAAGGCGAAGGCGATATCGACAATGCGCCGTGGCCACAGGCCGACGAAGCCGCGATGGTAGAAAACACCACGCTGGTCGTCGTCCAGGTAAACGGCAAAGTCCGCGGTAAAATTACTGTGGCGGTCGATGCAACCGAAGAACAGGTTCGCGAGCGCGCGGGCCAGGAACCTCTGGTCGCAAAATATCTTGAGGGCGTTACCGTACGTAAAGTGATCTACGTACCGGGTAAATTGCTGAATCTGGTCGTTGGCTAAGCGCGGGAGGAAACGTGCGACAACTGGCAACAATACTCTTATCTCTGGCGGTGCTTGTCACCGCTGGCTGTGGCTGGCACCTGCGCAATACCACGGCGGTGCCTGCTGAGATGAAAACGATGATCTTTGATTCCGGGGATCCGAATGGCCCACTCAGCCGGGCGATCCGTAATCAGCTGCGTCTGAATGGCGTTGAGCTTGTTGAAAAAGGAACGCTTCGCCAGGATGTACCGTCTCTGCGTGTTACAGGAAGTGGACTGGCGAAAGATACAGCCTCTATCTTCCAGGATGGTCGTACTGCTGAATATCAGATGGTGCTGACGGTCAGCGCAGCAGTTCTGATCCCGGGTAAAGACATCTACCCGATCAGCACGAAAGTCTATCGTTCTTTCTTTGATAACCCGCAGACGGCGCTGGCAAAAGATGCTGAACAGCAGATTATCATCAACGAAATGTATGACAAGGCAGCGGAACAGTTGATCCGTAAACTGCCAAGCATTGCCGCGTCGAACAAACAAGGCTCTGACATCATCGAAAAACCTGATGCAGACACGCCGACAGTTTCAACGTCGATGGGTAACTGATGATCAGGTTGTATCCTGAACAACTCCGCGCGCAGCTCAATGAAGGGCTGCGCGCGGCGTATCTGCTGCTCGGAAACGATCCGCTGTTACTTCAGGAAAGTCTTGATGCCGTTCGCCATGTGGCAGCGACTCAGGGCTTTGATGAACATCACACGTTCCAGGTGGATAACAGTACCGACTGGAATGCTATCTTCTCCCTATGTCAGGCGATGAGCCTGTTCGCGTCGCGCCAGACGATCCAGATCCTGCTCCCGGAAAATGGCCCTAACGCGGCGATCAATGAACAGCTGGCTACGCTGGTTAGCCTGTTGCATAGTGATCTGCTGCTAATTGTACGTGGCAACAAGCTCACCAAAGCGCAAGAAAACGCTGCATGGGTTACCCAACTGGCGACTCACGCAGTACTGGTCAGCTGCCAGACGCCTGAACAGGCACATCTGCCAAAGTGGGTCGCCGCGCGCGCAAAACAGCATAACCTTCAGTTGGATGACGCAGCGAATCAACTGCTTTGCTACTGCTATGAAGGGAACCTGCTGGCATTGGCACAGGCACTGGACAGGCTCTCCTTGCTGTGGCCAGACGGCAAACTGACCTTGCCACGCGTAGAGCAGGCCGTTAACGATGCGGCGCACTTTACGCCATTCCATTGGGTGGATGCCTTGCTGTCGGCTAAGAGCAAACGCGCCCTGCATATTTTGCAGCAACTACGGCTTGAAGGCAGCGAACCCGTCATTTTGCTGCGCACGCTGCAGCGCGAATTGCTTCTGTTGATTACCCTCAAGCGTCAGTCGGCCAATACACCGTTAAGATCGCTGTTTGATAAACATCGCGTATGGCAAAATCGCAGGGCTTTGACCACTGAGGCAATCAACCGCCTGAGCCACGAGCAGCTTCGTCAGGCCGTGCAGCTGTTGATGCGCGCAGAGCTTACGTTAAAACAAGATTACGGCCAGTCGGTCTGGGCAGAGCTGGAAAGCCTTTCTCTGTTGCTCTGCCATAAGGCGCTGGCAGATGTATTTATTGATGGATAGTATGCATTCTTTACAGGCCCTGTATGGCGGCACCTTTGACCCGGTACATTACGGGCATCTGAAGCCGGTCGAAATTCTGGCGAATCTGATCGGTCTTCAGCGTGTCACCATTATGCCCAATAATGTTCCGCCACACCGTCCCCAGCCTGAGGCGACCAGCGAGCAACGCAAAGAGATGCTGGCCCTGGCCATTGCGGATAAACCACTTTTCAAACTTGATGAACGTGAATTGCGTCGCGCCAACCCCTCCTGGACGTCACAAACGCTGCAGGAGTGGCGGACCGAACAAGGCCCTGACAAGCCGCTGGCCTTCATTATTGGCCAGGATTCACTCCTGAATTTCCCAACATGGCATCAGTATGAAACCATTCTGGACAACAGCCACCTGCTTGTCTGCCGCCGTCCGGGTTATCCGCTGACGATGCGCGAAGAACAGTATCAGCAATGGCTGGAAGACCATCTCACCGATAATGTTGAAGATCTCCACAATCAGCCTGCCGGGAAGATTTATCTGGCAGAAACACCATGGTTCGATATCTCTGCGACTCTCATTCGCGAGCGTTTGCAACACGGTTTAGCGTGTGACGATCTGCTGCCCGCATCGGTGCTGGCGTATATTCATGCGCATGGGTTGTATCAGAAAAGTGCAGATGCCTGACCCGGGGCCATAAAAAGTGGCTTATTGATTATCCTGCCTTGACAGAGTAAGCCATACTGTTATCCTCCGCTGCCAGACTTTCCCGCCGATCATTGCTTTACAGAAATTGTTTTACAAAAATGGCGATGCAATCTCAGGCGGAGGGTGGGATGATACCCGCCTTCAAAAGCCCGGCCGGAGACATTTGTCCCGACACAGGCGCTAGTTCAGGTATACTGTCTGGCCACGAATTCATAGTTATACAATCTCGTTCACCCCAGGGGGAAAACTTGCAGGGTAAAGCACTCCAGGATTTTGTTATTGACAAAATTGATGACCTGAAAGGTCAGGACATCATCGCTATCGACGTTAAGGGTAAATCCAGTATTACCGACTGCATGATTATCTGCACCGGTACCTCTACGCGTCATGTTGTTTCGATTGCCGATCACGTGGTTCAGGAATCACGTGCAGCCGGACTGTTGCCGCTTGGTGTTGAAGGTGAAGCGACGGCTGACTGGGTGGTTGTCGACCTCGGCGATGTGATTGTCCATGTCATGCAGGAAGAAAGCCGTCGCCTGTATGAACTGGAAAAACTCTGGGGTTAATGCGTGAAGTTGCAACTGGTCGCCGTCGGCACCAAAATGCCGGACTGGGTACAAACCGGTTTTACTGAGTATCTGCGTCGTTTCCCAAAAGACATGCCGTTCGAACTGGTGGAGATCCCCGCCGGAAAGCGCGGCAAGAACGCCGATATCAAACGTATTCTTGATAAAGAGGGCGAACTGATGCTGGCTGCCGCAGGCAAAAACCGCATCGTCACCCTCGATATCCCAGGAAAACCCTGGGATACGCCGCAACTGGCGCACGAACTGGAGCGCTGGAAGCAGGATGGCCGTGACGTCAGTCTGTTGATTGGCGGGCCAGAAGGGTTATCCCCTGCCTGCAAAGCGGCAGCAGAACAAAGTTGGTCTCTCTCCGCGTTGACGCTTCCCCATCCGCTCGTTCGGGTACTGGTGGCAGAAAGCCTGTATCGCGCGTGGAGCATTACGACCAACCACCCCTATCACCGCGAATAGTGACTTGACCAGGGTAGATTAAGCAGCGGATGAAACTACAGAATTCTTTTCGCGACTATACGGCTGAGTCCGCGCTGTTTGTGCGCCGGGCGCTGGTCGCCTTTACGGGGATTTTGCTGCTTACCGGCGTGCTGATCGCCAACCTTTATAATCTGCAAATTGTCCGCTTTACCGATTACCAGACGCGTTCAAACGAAAACCGCATTAAGCTGGTGCCGATCGCACCCAGCCGCGGCATCATTTACGACCGTAATGGCACCCCGCTGGCGTTAAACCGCACCATCTATCAAATCGAGATGATGCCGGAAAAAGTCGATAATGTTCAGGATACGCTGGAAGCGCTAAGAAGCGTTGTCGATCTTAACGATGACGATATCGCCGCCTTCAAAAAAGAACGGGCCCGCTCTCACCGTTTCACCTCCATTCCGGTTAAAACCAATCTGACGGAAGTCCAGGTTGCCCGCTTTGCGGTAAACCAGTACCGTTTCCCAGGCGTGGAAGTTAAGGGTTACAAACGTCGCTACTACCCTTATGGCTCTGCACTGACGCATGTAATTGGCTACGTATCCAAAATTAACGATAAAGACGTCGATCGTCTCGATAAAGACGGCAAGCTGGCGAACTACGCCGCGACGCACGATATCGGTAAGCTGGGGATTGAACGTTATTACGAAGATGTTCTGCACGGTCAGACTGGCTATGAAGAGGTTGAGGTTAACAACCGTGGCCGCGTTATTCGCCAGCTTAAAGAAGTGCCGCCTCAGGCGGGACATGACGTCTATCTGACGCTCGACCTCAAACTGCAGCAGTATATTGAAACCTTACTGGCAGGCAGCCGTGCAGCCGTTGTGGTCACCGATCCGCGTACCGGTGGCATTCTGGCAATGGTTTCTATGCCAAGTTATGACCCGAACCTGTTTGTCGACGGCATCTCCAGTAAAGACTATTCCGGTCTGCTGAATGACCCGAATACGCCACTGGTGAACCGCGCGACACAAGGTGTTTACCCGCCAGCGTCAACGGTTAAACCGTACGTGGCGGTTTCTGCATTGAGTGCCGGTGTTATCAACCGTAATACCAGCCTGTTTGACCCGGGCTGGTGGCAGTTGCCAGGTTCTGATAAACGCTACCGTGACTGGAAAAAATGGGGCCACGGTCATCTGAACATCACCAAATCGCTGGAGGAGTCTGCGGATACCTTCTTCTATCAGGTGGCGTATGACATGGGGATCGACCGCCTTTCAGAGTGGATGAGCAAATTCGGTTACGGGCACTACACCGGCGTTGACCTTGCAGAAGAACGTTCCGGTAATATGCCAACGCGTGAATGGAAGCTGAAACGCTTTAAAAAACCATGGTACCAGGGCGATACCATTCCGGTGGGTATCGGACAGGGTTACTGGACAGCGACACCGCTTCAGATGAACAAAGCCATGATGATCCTCATCAATGATGGTGTCGTGAAAGTTCCACATCTGCTACTGAGTACGGTTGAAGACGGTAAAAAAGTGCCCTGGAACCAGCCGCATGAAGCGCCTGTGGGGGATATTCATTCCGGCTTCTGGGAAATCGCTAAAGACGGTATGTACGGCGTAGCAAACCGCCCTAACGGTACCGCGCATAAGTATTTCGCTGGTACGTCATATAAAGTGGCCGCGAAATCAGGTACTGCGCAGGTGTTTGGTCTGAAAGCCAATGAAACCTATAACGCGCACCGCATTGCCGAACGACTGCGTGACCATAAACTGATGACGGCATTTGCCCCTTATGATAACCCGCAGGTGGCGGTGGCGATGATTCTGGAGAACGGCGGTGCCGGGCCTGCAGTAGGGACCATCATGCGCCAGATCCTTGACCACATTATGCTGGGCGATAACAACACCGAACTGCCGGCTGAAAACCCGGCCGCCGCTGCGGCGGAGGACCAATAATCATGACGGATAATCCAAATAAGAAATCGCTGTGGGATAAAATCCACATCGACCCAGCCATGCTGCTGATCCTGCTGGCTCTGCTGGTTTACAGCGCCCTGGTTATCTGGAGCGCCAGTGGCCAGGACATCGGCATGATGGAGCGCAAAATCGGCCAGATCGCGATGGGTCTGGTCATTATGGTGGTCATGGCGCAGATCCCGCCGCGCGTCTATGAAGGCTGGGCGCCGTATCTGTATATATTCTGTATTGTGTTGCTGGTTGCGGTTGACGCCTTCGGCGCTATCTCTAAAGGCGCACAGCGCTGGCTGGATCTTGGTGTGGTTCGCTTCCAGCCTTCTGAAATTGCCAAAATCGCCGTTCCATTGATGGTGGCACGTTTTATCAACCGTGACGTCTGCCCACCGTCGCTAAAAAATACCGCCATCGCGCTGGTGCTGATTTTCCTGCCGACACTGCTGGTTGCCGCGCAGCCTGACCTTGGCACCTCAATCTTAATCGCCCTCTCCGGCCTGTTCGTTCTCTTCCTGTCGGGCTTAAGCTGGCGTCTGATTGGTATCGCGGTGGTACTGGTTGCGGCTTTCATTCCTATTCTCTGGTTCTTCCTGATGCATGATTACCAGCGCCAGCGCGTAATGATGTTGCTCGATCCAGAAACCGATCCGCTGGGTGCGGGCTATCATATTATTCAGTCCAAGATTGCAATTGGCTCCGGTGGTCTGCGCGGTAAAGGCTGGCTACACGGTACCCAATCTCAGCTGGAATTTTTACCGGAACGCCACACTGACTTTATCTTTGCGGTACTGGCGGAAGAGCTGGGGCTGGTTGGCATCTTAATATTGCTGGCACTCTACGTGCTGCTAATCATGCGCGGATTGTGGATTGCTGCTCGGGCGCAAACCACCTTTGGTCGCGTCATGGCTGGCGGATTAATGTTGATTTTATTCGTTTATGTCTTCGTAAATATTGGTATGGTGAGTGGTATTCTGCCAGTAGTAGGCGTACCGCTGCCGCTGGTGAGTTACGGAGGCTCGGCACTGATCGTGTTGATGGCCGGGTTTGGTATCGTGATGTCGATCCATACCCACAGAAAAATGTTGTCAAAAAGCGTATAAAAATAAGGGGTTCGGAATGCGTAAGCAGTGGCTGGGGATCTGCATCGCGGCAAGTTTACTTGCGGCCTGCACAAGTGATGATGGTCAGCAACAGGCAACCGTCGCGCCACCGCAGCCTGCGGTTTGTAATGGGCCGATCGTTGAAATCAGCGGTGCCGATCCCGTTTATGAACCGCTAAATGCCAGCGCGAATCAGGATTACGAGCGCGACGGCAAAAGCTACAAAATTGTTCAGGATCCTTCCCGTTTCAGTCAGGCAGGCTTTGCCGCCATTTATGATGCTGAACCCGGCAGTAACCTGACCGCATCGGGCGAAGCCTTCGACCCAATGCAGCTTACGGCTGCGCACCCGACGCTGCCGATCCCAAGTTATGCGCGTATAACGAACCTCGCGAATGGGCGAATGATCGTGGTGAAAATTAACGATCGCGGCCCATACGGTAATGACCGGGTGATCTCTCTGTCCCGCGCAGCCGCTGACCGCCTGAACACCTCGAACAATACCAAAGTCCGTATTGATCCGATTATTGTGGCGCAGGATGGTTCGCTGTCCGGCCCTGGCACAGCATGTACCACGGTGGCAAAACAGACTTATGCCCTTCCTGACCGCCCGAATCTGGACGGCGGAATGGGGAGCGTATCTTCACCAGCAGAGCCTGCTCAGCCTGGTGGGGAGATTCGCGCCATCAGCAACGACACCCTGCAAAGCGATGACTCGACCGGCGCGCCGGTAAAGAGTAGCGGCTTTCTTGGCGCACCAACGACCTTAGCTGCAGGCGTGCTGGAAGGCAGTGAACCTACGCCAGCACCCGCTCCTGTTATCGCTCCAGCTACCCAGCCAGCCCCTGTCACGGCCCCGGCCGTGACGCAAAGTGCGCCAGTTACTGCGCCAGCAGCGGCCAGTGGCAATTATGTGGTTCAGGTAGGCGCAGTGAGCGATCAGGCCCGAGCCAAACAGTATCAGCAGCGTCTGAGCCAGCAGTTTGGCGTACCAGGACGTGTTGAGCAGAATGGCGCAGTCTGGCGCATTCAAATGGGGCCATTTGCCAGCAAATCGCAGGCAGCGTCCTTGCAACAACGTTTACAGAATGAAGCTCAACTTCAGTCATTTATCGCTGTTGCGAAATAATGAACCGGCGGTATCCGAATTGTCAGTTAGTGTAAAACACATTCACAAACTCATGCTTAAAGTCGGATGCCTGCCTGAATAGCATTTGCTATAGTAGGGCACTTTTTTTAATTCCATCACGGATGTCGTAGTTCTGACCATGAAGACCACTTTTTCCGCTCGTTTTGTGCAGCGCATGGCGCTGACCACGGCCCTTTGCGCTACTGCACTCTCTGCAGCTCACGCCGATGACCTGAATATCAAGACCATGATCCCTGGTGTTCCGCAAATTGATGCGGAATCCTACATCCTGATCGACTACAACTCTGGCAAAGTGCTGGCGGAACAGAACGCCGATGCTCGCCGTGACCCGGCTAGCCTGACCAAAATGATGACCAGCTATGTTATCGGCCAGGCGATGAAAGCAGGTAAATTCAAAGAATCAGACCTGGTCACCATCGGTAACGATGCGTGGGCAACCGGGAACCCTGTTTTCAAAGGTTCCTCGCTGATGTTCCTGAAACCAGGTATGCAGGTTCCTGTTTCTCAGTTGATCCGTGGTATCAACCTGCAGTCTGGTAACGATGCCTGCGTAGCCATGGCCGATTTCGCCGCCGGCAGCCAGGATGCTTTCGTCGGTTTGATGAACAGTTACGTTACCGCGCTGGGTCTGAAAAACAGCCATTTCCAGACCGTACATGGTCTGGACGCCGATGGCCAGTACAGCTCCGCACGTGATATGGCGCTGATTGGTCAGGCATTGATCCGCGACGTACCTAATGAGTACTCCATCTATAAAGAGAAAGAGTTCACCTTCAACGGTATTCGTCAGACCAACCGTAATGGCTTGCTGTGGGATAACAGCCTGAATGTTGACGGTATCAAAACGGGCCATACTGACAAAGCCGGCTACAACCTGGTGGCCTCTGCTACAGAAGGCCAGATGCGCCTGATCTCTGCCGTGATGGGCGGTCGTACCTTTAAAGGCCGTGAAACAGAAAGCAAAAAACTGCTGACCTGGGGCTTCCGTTTCTTCGAAACCGTGAACCCACTGAAAGCAGGTAAAGAGTTTGCTTCAGAACCAGTCTGGTTCGGCGATAACGACCGTGCCTCCCTCGGCGTTGATAAAGATCTGTACCTGACCATTCCACGTGGTCGTATGAAAGATCTGAAAGCCAGCTACGTCCTGAACAGCACCGAACTGCATGCGCCACTGCAGAAAAACCAGGTGGTGGGCACGATCAACTTCCAGCTGGATGGCAAGACTATCGATCAGCGACCACTGGTTGTTCTGCAAGAAATTCCTGAAGGCAATTTCTTCGGCAAAATCATTGATTACATTAAATTGATGTTCCATCACTGGTTTGGTTAAAAATTGAACACTTGAAAGTGTGATTTTGATCCCCATATACTAAGTATCCTGATAACTCCCACCTGACGTGGGAGTTATTCTTTTTGACGTTACGCCGGAGCTGACATGAAAACCAAACTTAACGAACTGCTTGAATTCCCTACCCCGTTTACCTACAAAGTAATGGGTCTGGCGAAACCTGAGCTGGTTGATCAGGTGGTTGAAGTGGTACAGCGCCATGCGCCCGGTGACTACTCTCCGTCAGTAAAACCAAGCAGCAAGGGCAACTACCACTCGGTTTCTATTACCATCACTGCAACACACATTGAGCAGGTTGAGACACTGTACGAAGAACTCGGCAATATCGAAATTGTTCGTATGGTGCTGTAGTCCCTTTGCGGTTACCCGGTTTGCCGGGTAACCCCTCTCCCCGCTGTGATATACTCCCCCTCATCTTATGTCCTTCGTCTTCGGAGACGCCGTTTTGTATCAGGATAAAATTCTGGTCCGTCACCTCGGGCTGCAACCTTATGAGCCTGTCTCCCAGGCTATGCATGACTTCACGGATTCACGCGATGATACAACCCCTGATGAGATCTGGCTGGTCGAACACCTGCCTGTCTTTACACAGGGCCAGGCGGGAAAAGCGGAACATTTATTAATGACGGGTGATATCCCGGTTATTCAGAGCGACCGCGGCGGGCAGGTGACTTACCACGGACCCGGGCAACAGGTGATGTACGTCCTGCTTAATCTGAAGCGCAGAAAGCTGGGTGTGCGTGAGCTGGTTACCTTACTGGAACAAACTGTCGTCAACACGCTGTCGGAATATGGCATTGACGCTCACCCGCGCGCCGATGCACCTGGTGTCTATGTCGGCGAAATGAAGATCTGCTCTCTGGGGCTGCGTATTCGAAAAGGTTGTTCATTTCACGGTCTGGCGCTGAATATTAATATGGATCTTACGCCTTTCCAGCGCATAAACCCCTGCGGCTACGCTGGTATGGAAATGACACAAATGCGCCAGTGGGTCGACACGGCTGCGCCAGAAAATATTCGTCCTGTGCTTTTGAAGCACATGTTAGCGTTACTTAACAATCCCCCGCACGAATATATCCCTGCTTAATATATTATACAACATGGCTCGATAATTTGACGGGCCAGTGTTTATTTACCGATTTTACGCTTTACAATAATCTACAGATTCTATATTTTCGAAGCGCCCGAATATTACCGTTACATATTATTTAGCCTCCAGTAAGCGCAACACGCAGGATCTAAGTAACTTGAGTGATAATCACACAACTGTTTGTTTTTGATATACAAGTGAAACAAAACCAACACTTTACGAATCTCTACAGGCATAATAAATAAATTCAACTATCATTCATAATGTGAATGTATACGGAGTAAAAGCGTGGAGTCTACTAATTTACCAGCTAAACGCCTGAATGACCCTGGTGGCGAAGACAAGCCGCAAATTTTTCGGACTTTACGTAATATTGATCTCAATTTACTGACTATTTTTGAGGCAGTATATGTCCATAAGGGTATCGTTAATGCTGCGAAAATTCTTAATCTCACGCCATCAGCAATAAGTCAGTCAATCCAAAAGCTACGCGCTATATTTCCTGACCCATTATTTATCCGTAAGGGCCAGGGGGTAACACCGACAGCTTACGCCACACATCTCCACGAGTATATCAGCCAGGGGCTGGAGTCTATCCTGGGCGCACTGGATTTAACCGGGAGCTACGATAAGCAGAGAACCATCACCATCGGCTGTTCCCCTTCAGTGGGTGTCCTGGTGATGCCTGCAATCTTTCAGACCGTCAAAGAGCATGCTCCGCAGCTCCTGCTACGCAATGTGCCTCTCAACGAACCTGACATTCAGCTTGCCCAGTTTCAGACGGACCTGATTATTGAAAGCGGCAGTTTCAACGCCAGAGCCCTGGGGCAAAATGTACTTTATGCAGATAATCTGGTTCTGGTTTGCCGCCAGCAGCACCCTGCTCTCAGCGAGCCCTTAACCATTGAAAACTTGCGAAACTATGATCATTCATCATTCATGACCGAAGGGCAGTCTAATCATGCTCTGCGCCAGCGGATTGATGAAATCTTCCCGGAACGTCAGATTAGTTTCAGCAGCTACAATATGTTTACCACCGCATCCCTGATTGGCAGCAGTGACATGCTCTGTATCATGCCTTCGCGGCTGTATAACCTGCTGCGAAAATGCTGGCCGCTGGAAAACATTCCCCTCAGTCAACTTAATGCGGAATCTATCGAGATTTCACTGCATTACAACAAACTGAGTTTGCGCGACCCGGTACTGGAAAACGTCATCCGCATTATCCGTCAGGCCTTCTGACAGATTTAGCCAGCACAAGCCCCTGCTACAGGCAGGGCAAAAGGCACAAAACAACAACTATTTTACAAATTGGCGACCTGGCAGGCTGCTTTAACGACCGTTTCAATGATATACTGCCTGTCGTTCGTTCAAAAATAGTTGATAAATACAACATTCCCTTGAATTGAAACGCTTTCCTTCGATATTCGCAACTGGAACACGCACGCTATGAGTAAACCCATTGTGATGGAACGCGGTGTTAAATACCGCGATGCCGATAAAATGGCCCTTATCCCGGTTAAAAACGTGGCTACAGAGCGCGAGGCGCTGTTAAGAAAACCGGAATGGATGAAAATCAAACTTCCGGCCGACTCTTCGCGTATCCAGGGGATCAAAGCGGCGATGCGCAAGAATGGTCTTCACTCCGTCTGTGAAGAAGCCTCTTGTCCGAACCTTGCTGAATGTTTCAATCACGGCACCGCGACGTTCATGATTCTGGGTGCCATCTGTACCCGTCGCTGCCCGTTCTGCGATGTTGCTCATGGTCGTCCAGTCGCACCCGATGCTAACGAACCTCAAAAACTGGCGCAGACCATTGCCGATATGGCGCTGCGTTATGTCGTAATCACTTCTGTTGACCGTGACGATCTGCGAGATGGGGGTGCTCAGCACTTTGCTGACTGTATTACTGCTATTCGTGAGAAAAGCCCGAACATCAAAATCGAGACGCTGGTTCCTGACTTCCGCGGCCGTATGGACCGTGCGCTGGACATCCTGACCGCGACGCCGCCAGATGTGTTTAACCACAACCTCGAGAACGTTCCACGTATCTACCGCCAGGTACGTCCAGGTGCAGATTATAACTGGTCTCTGAAGCTGCTGGAGCGTTTCAAAGAGGCGCATCCGCATATTCCTACCAAGTCTGGCCTGATGGTTGGTCTGGGTGAAACCAATGATGAAATCATTGAGGTAATGCGCGATCTGCGTCGCCACGGTGTGACTATGCTGACGTTGGGACAGTATCTGCAACCAAGCCGCCACCACCTGCCGGTACAGCGCTATGTCAGCCCGGACGAGTTTGATGAGATGAAAGCCGAAGCGATGGCGATGGGCTTTACCCACGCAGCATGCGGCCCATTTGTTCGCTCCTCATACCATGCCGATATGCAGGCAAAAGGCGAAGAAGTTAAATAATGCTGTAATATTCATTTACAGTAATACAAAAAAACCGGCCTCATGAGCCGGTTTTTTTTCGCAAGCCCTCAGGCATTGCTATCACTCTTTGTGAGAAAGCTTGTCTGCCGGGACGTCGTCTTCAGCGCTTTTCTTAGCTGCCGCATCATCGTCGTTCATTGCTTTCTTAAAGCCTTTGATGGCAGCTCCCAGGTCACCACCCAGCGTGCGTAACTTCTTGGTACCAAACAGCAGGACGACCAGTGCGGCAACCACCAGCAGTTTGGTAATACTAATCTCACCCATAGATACCTTCTTTACTTAAAACAGGCTGCATTCAGCGCCAAAACCTGATTGTATTAACGGTCATTTGACGCGTGCACACAATAGCAATCTGTAACAAGGTGAATCAAGCATTGTTGAAAAAAACATCACAATAATTGCGGTGGCGCAAACCGGCGGTTATGAAGAACAGGTAATTGCTTACGTGCAAGCGCAACCCTTTCTAAATTAATCTCCGTTACCAGCAACACAGGGGTTTCCGCAGCAGCAGCAATCGTCACCCCCAGCGGATCAACCACCCTGCTTTGCCCGATGTTTTTACTGCCGCACTCCCCAGCAGCAATGACATAACAGGTGGTATCGAGCGCACGTGCCGCAAGCAATGTTCCCCAGTGATGCTCTTTTAACGGCCCCTTGACCCATGCAGCAGGCAATACCAGAACGTCCGCCCCTTGTAGTGCAAGATGGAGCGCCAGCTCAGGAAAACGCAGGTCGTAGCAAGTCATCAACCCAACCTTAAACCCGTCAATATCCAGTAGCGGTGGAACACAGCCACCGGGATCAACAAGCCGTGACTCCTGAATGCTGAACGCATCATAGAGATGAAGTTTGGCATAGCTTGCGACAATTGTCCCGCTACGGATAGCCACGAGCGTATTCACCGCACGGCCCGGCGTTGAGGGAACATGCACCGTAAAAATGGTGGTCATCTCGTTGCCGGCGCTCTGGGCCAGCAATTGCTGTAAAAATCCACCGTTTAGCGGTTGCGCCGATTTCACCGACAGATCAGGATCATTATCGTCCCTTGCCAGCAGTGCCTCCGGGAGAACCAACAGAGACGCTCCTTTCTGCCGGGCCTGTATCATCAGGTTAACGCATTGACTCGCATTTTCATGCCAGTCAGGCGTGACCGCAAACTGTCCAACCGCAACATACATATTTGTCCCCTACTCATAAACAGCGTTAAACTCGCAACTCTTACACATCAAATAGCAGGTATTTAGCGTGTTACAACTACTTTTAGCCGTTTTTATTGGTGGGGGAACGGGTAGCGTTGCGCGATGGTTTCTGAGTATGCGGTTTAACCCCCTGCATCAGGCTATACCCATGGGAACGCTTGCCGCAAACCTGATTGGTGCTTTCATTATTGGTATGGGACTGGCCTGGTTTAACCGAATGACGCACATCGATCCCATGTGGAAGGTGTTGATTACTACGGGTTTCTGCGGAGGTTTAACCACCTTTTCGACATTCTCAGCAGAAGTCGTTTTTCTCTTTCAGGAAGGTCGTATCGGCTGGGCATTAGTGAATATCGCGATTAACATGCTCGGCTCCTTTGCGATGACGGGGATCGCATTTTGGCTATTTTCCTCCGCAAGTGCACATTAACAGCCAGAACATTAATGTTGCCTTAATTTTTCTCTGTCACTCTGGCTCCAGTGCTGAACGAGGGTGACAGAATGAAACAAAGTCTGATGAGCGCAGGAATGGTGTTGTTAAGCGTGCTGATCGTTGCCAGCTTCCTGAAAATGTATCTGCTTGGCTGATTCAAAACGAAAAAAACCCGCTCAATGAGCGGGTTTTGAAATTCTTGCTGACGCGTCTGAATTACAGAGCGATTACGTTAGCAGCAGAAGGGCCTTTGGCACCGTTAGTGATTTCGAACTCTACACGCTGACCTTCAGCCAGAGTTTTGAAACCATTAGACTGGATTGCAGAGAAGTGTACGAACACGTCTTTGCTGCCATCTTCAGGAGTAATGAAACCGAATCCTTTGGACTCATTAAACCACTTAACGTTACCTTTAATCTTAGACATCAAAATTACCTTTACATTAAAAAACGACACAAATGCTGTGTCGGTTACCAGTACATCAATTGTGGGACCTTTTGTCCAGCGGATCTTTGATAAAAAGTGACTAAAGTCGCGTTAATTTTTGCAGACAGATTTTTATCGTTTACGAATCAACAACTGCGCGTTTTTTCACCACAATGTAAAGTTTTTTCAGTTAAAACTGAAAACGCATCCAGGCAAAGTAAACGTTACCGTTGTTATACGTACCCGGAATGTAGGTCATCTGGAACGTTGCAGGGCCATAGCCAATGGAGGCCAGGGGCAGAAGCACCGGAATCGGAATGTAGTTCCAGTTATCACGGGCAGTCAATCCAGCGGTATAACCTAAGCCAACGTGGAAGTTCTCGTCCGCTAATGGACGCCAGGTTTTCTCCCAGCCATAGCCACCAATCGGTTCCCATTTGTTAAAGGAATCTTTAAATGCCATCAAATAGATGCCATGCCAGTTACCCTTTTCATCCCAGCGCGACTGACCAAAACCAGCTCCCCACGGGCGCTCGTTGTATTTATCTGTCTTCTCTTTGTCATAAGCAAAACGTGCATGCCAGGTTATTGCCGGAACATAGAGATCATAATGTTCAGGCGCGGTCCAGGTCTGCGAAACATTATCCGTAAAGGTTGAGAACCAGCCTTTATCTTTTGCGTTGTCCTCTGCCTGTGCAACGGAGGAGAACGTTAACTGCCCAAAAATAAACAGAAAAAGAGAGAAAAATGTATTACGTACGATCACAATGCAATTACCATTCTTAGTATTCGAAGCAAAGTTTACCATAAATTAGTTTAACCAATGCTTAACGGCACCAGTATTATTCCTAATTATTTGAACCCTTGTGGGAATATTCTTAAAATAACCCACCAGCCAATACGAATAAGCTCACCCACCGTGTGGTTTTAAGGAATTTAATTTTCTGAACCACAAACCGCCAGGATACACAAAACATTAACATTCCATTATCATTGTTAGGGCATATGGTGGTGTTACAGCGGGTCAAGCCCCTCATGATATAAATGCAGGAACCGTGGCAAAAACACAGCCATTCTGTCTTTTAGTCATCTATTTATTGATTTTAATCAGCAAGAACAGACCATTAATTCGGCACATTTTCATCCTTCTTTTTTATTGATTATTTGTGCTCCACGGCAGCAGAGATACAGGGGAAATCATGCTTACGTTAATCGAACTCCTTATTGGGGTCGTCGTCATTGTTGGTGTCGCTCGCTACATCATTAAGGGATACTCGGCAACCGGCGTATTATTTGTCGGTGGTTTAACACTGCTGATTATCAGTGCCGTAATGGGCCATCAGGTGTTACCAGCCAGCGCAACCAGCACGGGTTACACCGCCACCGACATTGTTGAATACATTAAAATATTGCTCATGAGCCGCGGTGGCGACCTGGGCATGATGATCATGATGCTGTGCGGTTTTGCGGCCTACATGACTCATATTGGCGCCAACGACATGGTCGTTAAGCTTGCCTCGAAACCCCTGCAATATATCAACTCACCGTACCTGCTGATGGTCGCAGCTTATTTCCTCGCCTGCCTGATGTCACTGGCCGTTTCGTCAGCAACCGGACTTGGCGTGCTGTTAATGGCCACGCTGTTCCCGGTGATGGTTAACGTCGGTATTAGCCGTGGCGCGGCTGCGGCAATTTGCGCGTCTCCTGCAGCTATTATTCTCTCCCCTACCTCTGGCGACGTTGTGCTGGCGGCAAAGGCAGCGGAAATGTCGCTTATCGACTTCGCCTTTAAAACCACGCTACCGATCTCGATAGTTGCAATTGTTGGAATGGGTATCGCGCATTTCTTCTGGCAACGCTATCTCGATAAGAAAGAAAACATCAGTCATGAAATGATGGATGTGAGTGAAATCACCACGACAGCACCAGCGTTTTACGCCATTCTGCCGTTTACGCCGATTATAGGTGTATTGATTTTTGACGGTAAATGGGGCCCTCAGTTGCACATTATTACCATTCTGGTCATCTGTATGCTGCTGGCTGCCGTGCTGGAATTTGTACGCGGCTTTAACACACAAAAAGTCTTCTCTGGCCTGGAAGTGGCATATCGCGGTATGGCAGATGCGTTTGCCGGCGTTGTCATGCTGTTGGTTGCAGCAGGCGTCTTTGCTCAGGGGCTGAGCACTATCGGCTTTATCCAGAGCCTGATCTCCATCGCCACCTCATTCGGCTCCGCGAGTATTATCCTGATGCTGGTTCTGGTCGTACTCACCATGCTGGCGGCCATGACCACTGGTTCCGGTAATGCACCTTTCTACGCCTTCGTTGAGATGATCCCGAAACTGGCACACTCTTCCGGTATTAACCCTGCGTATCTCTCCATTCCGATGCTGCAGGCGTCAAACCTGGGTCGTACCATTTCACCGGTATCTGGCGTCGTCGTTGCCGTTGCCGGGATGGCAAAAATCTCGCCATTCGAAGTGGTAAAACGCACCTCCGTGCCGGTTATTGTCGGCCTGATTATCGTGATTATCGCCACGGAAGTCCTGGTCCCCGGCGCAGCCTAAGTTAAATTACTGATTTCCAGAAAGCGCCTGCGGGCGCTTTTTGTGCTTTAATCATTTCCAGAAATTAATCATGTTCATTCGATCAGGAAATCACATGTTCAGGAAGGATATCGTTATCCCGTCTGGCGCAATGGCGCTGGCACTTTGTGTCTTCTCCACACAGGCCGATCCACTCAAGGCAACACAGTATGGCGATTTCGATCGCTATGTGCTGGCGCTGTCCTGGCAAACCGGTTTTTGTCAGAGCATGGTCGAGCGTAACCGCAACGAACCTGACGAATGCCGACTGCAAAAAGAGCGCGAAAATAAAACCGATTTTCTGACCGTTCACGGCTTATGGCCTGGTTTGCCGAAATCTATTGCCGCGCGGGGCGTGGATGAACGTCGCTGGATGCGTTTTGGCTGCGCCACGCGCCCTATTCCAAACATGCCAGAAGCGAAAGCCAGCCGAAAATGCGCTGCCGCCGAGACCGGACTGTCGCTTTCCGGTGCTGCCAGGCTGAATAGCGTGATGCCCGGTGCCGGTGGTAACTCCTGTCTGGAACGTTACGAATATGCCAAACATGGCGTCTGCTTTGGTTTTGATCCCGATGCCTATTTCGGCACGATGGTGCGAATGAACCAGGAAATAAAAAACAGCGAAGTCGGTAAATTCCTGGCAGATAACTACGGTAAAACCGTTAATCGCAGCGACTTTGACAACGCGGTTGCCAAAAGCTGGAGCAAGGAGAACATCAAAGCATTCAAGCTGACCTGCAATGGTAATCCAGCTTATCTGACCGAAATGCAGATTTCGCTGAAGGCTGACACCATTAATAATCCACTTTCTGCGACATCATTTGCACCGCAGCCACACCCTGGTAACTGCGGAACACAATTCGTCATTGATAAAGCGGGTTACTGACTTACTACCGGTCGTACCATATCAAACCGGTTTTCATCACTGATGCCATAGTACGCCGTCGGCCCACCCGCACGCAGGATGGGCTGCGCTTTCGCCGTCTGGTATATCCCCTCTTCCAGCAGCGTCTCGTTAATATGGACGCCGACCACTTCTCCTAACACCAGCCAGGTATCTACAGGTGTACCGTCAGCCCCGGTAAGCTGAATGCATTGCGACAGGCGGCATTCAAAATTCACTGGGCTCTGCGCGACACGCGGGGCGTTAACAAGCTGGCTGGCCGCAGGCGTCAACCCGGCAAAGGTAAATTCATCTTCCCCGTGAGGAAGTGTGGCGGAGGTTTCATTCATTGCTTCGGCTAAATCGCGCGTCGCCAGGTTCCAGACAAACTCTTTTGTTTCAGTAATATTACGTACGCTGTCCTTCCAGCCATTGCTGGAAAACCCGATGATCGGCGGGCGATAGTTAAAACAGTTAAAGAAGCTATAGGGTGCGAGGTTCAACTGACCAGCATGGTCGCAGGAGGAGATCCAGCCAATCGGACGTGGGCCAATAATGGCGTTCAGCGGGTCATGCGGCAAGCCGTGCCCCTGAGACGGTTGGTAGAAGTACATAGTTCTCTCTCAATGGAGGGCAGACACGAATTACGTTTCGCTCAATGCCCTGGTTCAGGACACTCAGCGTAACGCAATCCGCCAGGAATTAAGACTGAATAAATTTCAGCAAATCTTCATTGATCTGGTGCTTATGCGTGGTGCAAATACCGTGGGAGCCACCGGCATAGACTTTCAGCTCTGCATTCGGCAGGATCTCCGCCGCTACCCGACCACAGGTATCAATGGGGACAATCTGGTCATCATCACCGTGGATCACCAGCGTCGGAATGGTCATCCTTTTCAGATCTTCACGCAGGTCCGTTTCCGAAAACGCTTTCACACAGTCGTAAAGCGCCTTGATTGCCCCCTGAAGCCCCTGTTCAACAAAACTTTCACGCACCGCTTTGGACTCTTTCGCGCCCGGGCGGTTGTAGCCATAAAACGCGGCGGTCAGCTCATAGAAGAATGCCGCCCGATCATTGACGACACCTGCCCGAATACCATCAAACACCTCTTTCGGCACCCCGTTCGGGTTGAAATCGGTTTTGATCATAATCGGCGTTACGGCGCCAATCAGCACCGCTTTAGCCACGCGATGCGTACCGTGACGCCCAATGTAGCGCGCCACTTCACCTCCCCCTGTGGAATGCCCCACGTGAACAGCATGTTTCAGGTTAAGATGCGCCGTCAGTTGTGCCAGGTCATCAGCGTACTGATCCATATTATGGCCGTCCCACGGCTGCGCGGAACGACCATGTCCGCGGCGGTCGTGCGCGATTACGCGAAATCCTTTTGACCCCAGGTATAACATCTGATCTTCAAAGGCATCTGCCGTCAGCGGCCAGCCGTGGCTGAAAACCACCGGTTGCCCGCTTCCCCAGTCTTTAAAATGCAAATAGCTACCGTCTTTCAAGGTAATTTTATCGTAATCGCTCATGAGATCTCCTGCTAAGGAACACTGAATGCGGATAGTCGCCTGCAAGGGGCGCTTAAAAAGGATAATGCAAATTTGCGAGGGATCACGTTTTTCGCCGAAAATTCATATGGACCATGAATGTGACTTTCATCACTTCAAACTTGCACGTTCAGCCAGTATCATCGGGAGAGTTAAACCCTCGCTGCCAGACGGCGAGGGTTTTCTTTTGGATTGGTTTCTGCGTTACACGCAGTATTAACGACATGGAGTAAAAAATGTCCAGACCTACAATTATCATCAATGAACTCGACGCAGAACGTATCGACAGACTGCTGGAAAAAGCAGAATTCGCCTCACTTCCGGTGGCCGACGCCCTGAATGAGGAGCTCGACCGGGCGCAGATGTGCACGCCTGAGTCGATGCCGCATGACGTCGTCACCATGAACAGCCAGGTAAAATTCCGCAATCTGACTACTGGTGAAGAGTTGACCCGTACGCTGGTTTACCCGGCGCAGATGACAGACAGCAGCACTCAGCTTTCCGTTCTGGCACCGGTAGGAGCCGCACTGTTGGGGCTACGCACAGGGGATACCATCCACTGGGAGTTACCGGGAGGTACCTCTACCCACCTGGAAGTGCTGGCATTGATCTACCAGCCAGAAGCCGCAGGTGATTACCTGCGTTAACCCCTTCTGAACAAGCGCCCACCGCTTTGCACAGAGGATGCAGCCGCATCCTCTTTCCGCAAATTCACCCGAAATGCTTATATCGCGCGAAAAGGCCTTAATCCACGCTTAATCTGTTTTGGTGCCGTGGGGACGGTCATGAGTGAGATACTGGCTATCACACTTATTTTTCTGATTTTTGTGGCGATCATCGTCACGGCAGTGCTCTATCTTGAGCGCTACTGGTAACGTGTTTTTCTCCTGCTTCTCAACAGTAAAATGTTCTATGGCATGAAAAAGTGCCAGACAGCTATCAGAAACCGGAATCATTTTGTGCTTGAATGGTTTTAGCGTTTATAAACAAGGAGAAACGGGTATGTATCAGAGAATCATTATGCCGGTTGATGTTTTTGAGATGGAGCTGAGCGACAAAGCGGTACGCCATGCGGAGTTTCTGGCGCAAGAGGACGGTGTTATCCATCTTTTGCACGTATTGCCGGGTTCCGCCAGCCTGAGCTTGCACCGCTTCGCAGCTGATGTGCGTCGCTTCGAAGAGCATCTGCAGCACGAAGCTGAAAATCGCCTGCAAACCATGGTCAGCCATTTCAGTATTGATCCTTCACGCATCAAAACGCATGTCAGGTTCGGCAGCGTGCGTGATGCCGTTAACGAACTGGCGAACGAACTGAAAGCAGACGTGGTGGTCATCGGTTCGCGCAATCCTTCCATCACCACGCATTTGCTGGGATCAAACGCCTCCAGCGTGATTCGTCACACGCATATTCCGGTGATGGTGGTGAGATAAAAAAAGAGGCCACCTTTGTGAAGTGAACCCCGAAAGTTGGACATCCAATGATTAGGGGTTTTGCGTTTCAATGGGCAGAAAAAAATATTCATCTGAATTCAAGCAGAAAGTTGTTCTCCACTATCTGAACAGTGGTGACGGTGCA
>NZ_JAAVXA010000024.1:26347-26500 GCF_012241585.1 Pantoea sp. LS15 | reverse complement strand
CCTGCCGCCAGCGTTCAATCTGAGCCATGATCAAACTCTTCAATTTAAAAGTTTGATGCTCAATGAATTAAACTTCGTAATGAATTACGTGTTCACTCGTTGAGACTTGGTATTCATTTATCGTCCGAGGACGTTAAGAATCCATGTCACTTT
>NZ_JAAVXA010000024.1:0-26305 GCF_012241585.1 Pantoea sp. LS15 | reverse complement strand
TGCAACGCGGCTTTCGCTCACCGTTGCGAGGTGGCGTATATTACGCTTTCCTCTTTCAGAGTCAACCCGTTATTTCAGGATTTTTTCTCTTCAACCGACCGGGTTGTTTGTGAAGTGATTCACATCCGCCGTGTCGATGGAGGCGCATTATAGGGATCCCATTTTTTAGCACAAGTACTTTTTGGATCTTTTTTTCCGACTGTCGATTTTCCGCGCTTTTCGCTGAAAACCCACCCGATCTGCTTAAATATTGACGCATTTTACCTTGCCTCGATCCAATAATATGATCAAAGTCTTCTGTATAGCGCTCATCCATAGAGGTAGATATGCCCGCAGTATTACGTCCTTATAAAGATCTGTTCCCCAAAAAAGGCGATCGCGTGATGATCGATGCCAGCAGCGTGGTCATTGGTGATGTGAGAATTGCCGCTGAC
Organism: Pantoea sp. LS15; assembly: GCF_012241585.1. Lineage (NCBI taxonomy): Bacteria > Pseudomonadati > Pseudomonadota > Gammaproteobacteria > Enterobacterales > Erwiniaceae > Pantoea > Pantoea sp. LS15. The sequence goes on along the minus strand of NZ_JAAVXA010000024.1, from coordinate 25,871 downwards.
GTCAGTATCTGGCCACTTGTCGCCATCAGGGGGGATGTCAACTTCGTGTCGATTGGTGCCCGTACCAATATTCAGGATGGTAGTGTTTTGCATGTCACACACAAATCCTCATACAACCCGGAGGGCAATCCCCTCATCATTGGAGAGGATGTTACCGTCGGCCATAAAGTGATGCTTCACGGCTGCACTATCGGTAATCGGGTACTTGTGGGGATGGGTTCGATTTTGCTGGATGGTGTGATAGTAGAAGACGACGTAATGATTGGCGCCGGAAGCCTTGTCCCGCAAAACAAACGTCTGGAAAGCGGTTATCTCTATTTAGGTAGCCCGGTGAAACAGATCCGCCCCTTAAAAGAGGCGGAAATTGAAGGGTTGAAATACTCAGCGAATAACTATGTGAAATGGAAAGATGAGTATCTGGCTCAGGACAACCAGACCCAGCCCTGATCGTCTTCCTGTTGATCGCGGATCAAATCGCTGGCTTCTTCTTCGAGATCCCAGCGATTTTCACAAAATACGTCTAGTGGATTAGAACCGCCAAAGCGACTCAGCAACGTTTCTCCGCCGATCGCACAGGTCAATTGCATCCCGTGCACCAGCACCGGAAAACAGACAGCGTGTTTGCTCTCATCCCAGACTTCTCTGTCAGGAAAATGAATTGCCTGGTTCACTCAGTCAGTTCCTGCTTCAGCTTTTCAATCACCGGTTCGACCGCTGGTAACACTCCGTGCCAAAGCAGCACTGCATGCGCCGCCTGCCCCACCAGCATACCTAGTCCATCCGCCAGATGCTTCGCACCGTGTTGTTCACACCAGTTCAGGAAAGGTGTCTTCCCTTTCTGATAAAACATGTCGTAGAAATAGATGTGGTGACTCACCAGTGAAGAAGGGATCGCCGGAACTTCGCCACCGATGCCGCTAGAGGTGGCATTAATGATCAGATCGAACTCGTGACCTGCCAGATCATCAAGCGCAACTGCGCTTACACTGCCGGTATGTGCGAACAACCCCGCTAACGCTTCTGCTCTGGAAAAAGTGCGGTTGGTAATCGTCACAGCACAATCAAAAGATAAAAGAGGAAGCAGTACGCCACGAGAAGCCCCGCCCGCGCCTATCAGTAGAATTCGAAAACCCGGTTTAATAAATGACAGTCTTTCCAGATCGCTAAGCAACCCGATACCATCCGTGTTGTCGCCAAGCAACCGCCCATCCTCAAGCCGTTTTAGCGTATTCACGGCACCGGCAAGAGAAGCACGTTCAGTCAGTTCATCCGCGCGTTCAAAAGCTTCTTCTTTAAAAGGTACCGTCACATTTGCACCTTTACCGCCCGCGTCGAAAAAAGCATTCAGGGTTGGAACAAATGCGTCAACAGGTGCCAGCACGCGGCCATAGGGATGAACTATCTGTAGCTGGCCAGCAAACTGCTGATGGATCCAGGGTGACTTACTGTGCGCTATCGGGTTACCAAAAACAGCATAAGCTTCCATCACATTACCCCTGGCGAAAACGTTCGCCGGTCAAAGCGTCGCGGATTTCCGAAGGATTCAGTCGACCACCCGTTTCACCCAATGCTACCGGGAAATCACTACCGAATTGCGCCAGTACTTCTTCAGTTGTTCGGCACGGAGGCAGTCCGGTCAGGTTGGCACTGGTTGAGACCAGTGGTTTGCCAAACGCCAGACACAGTTTTACCACCAGCGGATGGTCGGTGACGCGGACGGCGAGGGAATCAAACTTTCCGGTTAACCAGCGCGGTGTCGTAGGTTGGGCCGGAAAAACAAAGGTCACAGGCCCAGGCCACGCGGAGAAGATAGTCTCCCGCTGAGCCGGTGTTAGCATGGAATCATCAATATAAGGCTTTAGTTGTTCATAATTGGCAGCGATTAAAATCAGCCCTTTTTCGACGGGCCTCTGTTTGAGTGCCAATAATCGGCCAACGGCCGTCTCGCTGTCAGGATCGCAACCGACCCCAAAGACAGCTTCAGTTGGATAGGCGATGACTTCTTCGTTTTTCAGGACATCCACCGCATGCGCAATGGAGCCTGATGGCAGGTTATTATTCACTATTTTGATCCGCCGAAACCGGCTTTCCACATTGTTTACTGGCGCAGAAGCGTTTCATACCTTGCGCCGTTTTCTTCTCAATAAGTAGCGGATAATTGCAATGAGTGCAGACGCCCGCTACCGGTTTGAAATTGATAACGAACTGGCATTCAGGGTAGCGATCACAAGAATGGAAGGTCTTACCAAAACGAGAACGACGCTGTACCAGTTGCCCACGTTGGCATTGAGGACAAGCAATAGCCGTTTCATCCGGTTTATCAATTTGTTCTGTATGTTCGCATTCGGGGTAACGGCTACATCCAATGAACATGCCGAAACGCCCCTGACGCAGCGCTAACTCGCCGCCGCAAAGAGGGCAAAACTGTCCCTCCAGAATTTTAACGATATGTCCGTCCGCCTGGCTTTTCAGGGGACGGACATAATCACATTCCGGATACTGTGAACAACCGAGAAACGGGCCGTGTTTCCCGGACCGAATAACAAGTTCAGCCCCGCACTGCGGGCAGGGCTCATTTTTATGCACCGTGAATAGTGCTGATTTGGCCATAACAACTCTTGGTGCTGCATATTGAATTAATGCAGCATACCTTCATTCACTTCAAAGAGTAATTCTTCCATCTGCTGATAGGCATTTTCACAGCCCGGGATATTAAACAGAACCATCAGAATCACCCATTTGAGGTCTTCCAGTTCAAATTCTGCTGTATCCAGCGCCATGACGCGCTCTATCACCATTTCTCTCGTTTCGAGGTTTAGCACCTGAATCTGCTCAAGGAATAAAATGAATCCCCGGCAGCTGGCGTCCAGCCTTTCACACTCTTCAGCGGTATAGATGCGTACAGACAATGGGTCAGAAGCAAGCTGCATAGGTTCGGCGAGGCCTTCCTGATAATCAGCCAACTTTTCCAGCCACATCAACGCATTATAGATATCTTCCCGCTCAAACCCCGCATCGGTAAGATCCTGTGTCAATTTGTCCTGATCCACTCGCATTTCTGCTTCGTTATGGATGTAAGTCTCAAACAAATACATCAGTACGTCGAACATGGCATGCCCTCCTTAATCGGACATAGCCGCCGGGTACAGCTGCGATCCACCCTGCTAACTCCAGTTCGAGTAGCTGTGCTACCGTTACTGGCACAGGTTGGCCGGCACGTTCAGCGACAACGTCAACAGGTGTTACCTCATCTCCTACGTTAGCCAGGAGCTTGGGAAATGGCAATGCCACCTTTCCCTGATCTGATGAATATTGTCGCTTTTCGGGATCTTCCTGTAGCCATTGCAACCCATATTGCAAATTTTCAAGAATGTCCCCTACTTCCGTTACCGGTGTTGCACCTTGCTTTATCAGCCAGTGCGGCCCTTCACATCCGGGGTTACCTATTGGACCGGGCAAGGCAAAAATTTCTCTCCCCTGTTCGAGCGCGCATCGAGCTGTGACCAACGAGCCGCTTCGCAGTGCCGCTTCAACCACCAATACCCCCTGGCTTAACCCGCTGATAATTCGATTACGACGGGGAAAGTTTGCTGGTCTGGGCTGCGCCGAAAGGGGGAACTCAGACACTATCGCACCGCCAGATTCGATGAGACGCATAGCCAAAGCCTGATGCCGACAGGGATAAATGCTAAAAAGACCGTTCCCCAACACGGCTACACTACAGCCTTTTACTGACAGCGCGGCGTTGTGGGCAACGCCATCAATACCACAGGCCAGCCCGCTGGTGATCGTGAACCCGCTTTGAGAAAGCTGCTCGCACAGAATTCTCCCCCATCGCTCTCCGTACCATGACGGCACACGACTACCCACAACAGCCAACTGGATAGTGTTAAGCGCCTCAGGGTTGCCTTTTACGAATAATGCCCCCGGATAATCGGGAATCGTTCGAAGCAAGGGAGGATAAAGCGGATCACGCGCCGTCAATAAATGATTGCCCGGCTGCTCAAGCCACTTCAGGCTGCGTTCCAGCTCACTTTCATCTTGAGCAAAGAACCGTCCTGCTTGCTTTGCTGTCAGTCCGGTGTTTCTGAGAACAGGAACATCCAGGCTAGTCTGCTTCTGTAGCTGTGCCGCGGCTTCCAGCATTGCATCGCCACAAAGAGACCCTGTATGTATTAACCGTAACCATATCTCGGTAGATGTCATCCTTTCCCCTGCCATAAGCGGCCTCCGCAATCATTGCGATTGGTCACTGATGCTGTCAATCAATGGGGGATTTGTCTAGAATAGAGGTATTATTGTTATCAACTCCTGAACACGACTCTGGAAATTTATGGCAGTTTTGCAAGTGTTACATATTCCGGACGAGCGCCTTCGCATCGTCGCTGAACCGGTTAAAGAAGTGAATGCAGAAATTCAGCGTATCGTAGATGATATGTTCGATACCATGTACGCCGAAGAAGGCATTGGCCTTGCGGCGACTCAGGTGGACATTCACAAGCGCATTATCGTGATCGACGTTTCTGAAAATCGCGATGGTCGTCTGGTGCTGATCAATCCTGAGTTGCTTGAAAAAAGTGGCGAAACCGGTATTGAGGAAGGCTGTCTGTCCATTCCGGAACAGCGCGCTTTAGTGCCGCGTGCCGAAAAAGTGAAAATTCGCGCTCTGGATCGTGAAGGTAATCCGTTCGAGCTGGAAGCAGACGACCTGCTGGCGATTTGTATTCAGCATGAGATGGATCACCTGGTCGGTAAACTGTTTATCGATTACCTCTCACCACTGAAACAACAGCGTATTCGCCAGAAAGTAGAGAAACTGGATCGTATGCGCTCTCGTGCATAACATCCCGGGATACAAGGAATAACGTGTCTAAATCGCTACGTATTATCTTTGCAGGAACGCCTGATTTTGCAGCGCGTCATCTTGACGCGCTGTTATCTTCTGGTCACCAGGTTGTGGGTGTATTTACTCAACCAGATCGTCCGGCTGGCCGTGGCAAAAAGCTGATGCCAAGCCCGGTAAAAGTCTTGGCTGAAGAACATGGATTACCTGTATTCCAGCCAGCCTCCCTACGTTCACCGGAAAACCAGCAACTTGTTGCTGACCTGAATGCCGACGTGATGGTGGTAGTGGCTTACGGTTTAATTCTGCCAAAAGCTGTGCTTGATATGCCTCGCCTGGGCTGTGTAAATGTGCACGGTTCTCTGCTGCCTCGCTGGCGTGGCGCCGCGCCTATCCAGCGTTCTTTATGGGCAGGTGATGCAGAGACTGGCGTCACTATCATGAAGATGGACGTAGGTTTAGACACTGGCGACATGCTGTATAAACTCGCCTGCCCAATTACCGCAGAAGACACCAGCGCAACACTGTACGACAAGCTGGCGGACCTTGGCCCTCAGGGTCTCATCGAGACGCTGCAACAGCTTGCGGATAATACGGCGCAACCTGAAGTTCAGGATGAAGCGCTGGTCACCTATGCCGAAAAGCTGAGCAAAGAAGAAGCGCGAATAGACTGGTCTCTGTCAGCGGCTCAACTCGAACGCTGCATTCGCGCGTTTAATCCATGGCCTATGAGCTGGATGGAGATCGATGAGCAGCCAGTGAAAGTCTGGAAAGCCTCCGTCATTAGCGGTAATACCACGGCTGAACCCGGTACGATTATTGATGCCAGCAAGAACGGTATCCAGGTGGCGACAGCGCAAGGGATCCTGAATCTTGAATCGCTGCAACCGGCCGGTAAGAAAGCCATGAGTGCTCAGGACCTGTTAAATTCCCGTCGCGAATGGTTTATCCCTGGCAATCGTCTTGCCTGAACAAATTTATTCTTAAGGCCCGGAGTTTCCGGGCATTTTTATTTTTACGGTTATGAAAAAACAAAATCTACGCAGTATGGCGGCTCAGGCCGTTGAGCAGGTTATCGAGCAGGGCCAGTCTTTGAGTAACGTCCTGCCTCCACTGCAACAAAAAGTCTCTGATAAAGACAAAGCCCTGCTTCAGGAGCTCTGCTTTGGCGTCCTGCGCACACTCTCTCAGCTTGAGTGGTTGATTAATAAGCTGATGTCGCGGCCAATGACTGGCAAGCAACGTACCGTACATTATTTGATTATGGTAGGTTTCTATCAGCTTCTTCATACCCGTATTCCACCTCATGCCGCTCTGGCTGAGACAGTGGAAGGTGCTGTTGCGATCAAACGTCCCCAACTGAAAGGTCTGATCAACGGAGTACTGCGTCAGTTCCAGCGACAGCAGGAAGAGCTTCTTGCTGAGTTTGCTCAAAGTGAAACACGTTTCCTGCACCCAGAATGGCTTCTGAATCGCCTGAAAAAAGCTTATCCGCAGCAGTGGCAGGACATTGCCGAAGCCAATAACCAGCGCCCGCCAATGTGGTTGCGCGTGAATCGTAATCATCATTCTCGCGATGCCTGGCTGGCTTTGCTTGAAGAGGCTGGAATGAACGGCTTCACACATGACGCCTATCCTGATGCCGTACGTTTAGCATCGCCTGCACCGGTACATGCATTACCCGGTTTTGACGAAGGCTGGGTAACTGTACAGGATGCCTCTGCCCAGGGTTGCATGACCTGGCTTGAACCCAAAAATGGAGAGCAGATCCTCGATCTCTGCGCCGCGCCAGGAGGCAAAACCACGCATATTCTGGAAGTTGCACCTCAGGCCAGCGTATTGGCAGTGGACGTTGATGAACAACGTCTTTCACGCGTCTACGACAACCTGAAACGTCTGGGTATGAAGGCGCAGGTTAAGCAAGGTGATGGGCGCAAACCCGCAGAATGGTGTGGCGAGACGAAATTTGATCGGATTTTGCTGGACGCCCCCTGCTCAGCAACCGGTGTTATTCGCCGTCATCCGGATATTAAGTGGCTGCGTCGTGACCGTGATATAAAGGAACTTGCCCAGCTGCAATCCGACATTCTTGATGCTATCTGGCCACATCTGAAACCTGGCGGAACACTGGTTTATGCGACGTGTTCCATACTTCCGGAAGAGAACAGCCAGCAAATTGCGGCTTTCCTTAAACGTACTCCGGACGCTGCGTTAAGAGATACGGGGACACCTGAATGCCCCGGTCAGCAGAACCTGCCTGGTGCAGAAGAGGGTGATGGCTTCTTTTACGCTAAGCTAATCAAAGAGTGATGTTGAGAACAGGTCACGAGATATGAAGATAATCATTCTGGGCGCAGGACAGGTTGGTGGAACGCTGGCAGAGAACCTGGTTGGCGAAAACAACGACATCACAATTGTTGATACCAACGGCGATCGGCTGCGCGTGTTGCAGGACAAGTTTGACCTTCGTGTTGTGCAGGGTCACGGCTCGCATCCGCGAGTCCTTCGTGAAGCGGGTGCCGATGATGCCGACATGCTGGTTGCAGTAACCAGCTCTGACGAAACCAATATGGTTGCTTGTCAGGTGGCTTACTCACTTTTCAACACACCAAACCGAATCGCGCGCATTCGCTCTCCTGACTATGTTCGTGATGCAGAGAAACTGTTCAATTCAGAAGCAGTACCGATTGACCATCTCATTGCGCCAGAACAACTGGTTATCGACAATATCTATCGCCTGATCGAATATCCTGGCGCACTGCAGGTAGTGAACTTTGCTGAAGGTAAAGTGAGTCTTGCAGTGGTTAAGGCCTATTACGGTGGGCCATTAATCGGCAATGCGCTCTCCACAATGCGTGAGCATATGCCGCATATTGATACTCGTGTCGCAGCCATTTTCCGCCACGACAGACCTATTCGTCCCCAAGGCTCCACGATTGTTGAAGCCGGCGATGAGGTCTTCTTTATTGCGGCCTCTCAGCATATTCGCGCAGTGATGAGTGAACTTCAGCGTCTCGAGAAGCCATATAAACGTATTATGCTGGTCGGTGGTGGCAATATCGGTGCTGGCCTGGCGCGTAGACTGGAAAAAGATTACAGCGTGAAATTGATCGAACGAGATCAGCAACGAGCTTCTGAACTGGCAGAAAAGTTGCAGAACACGATCGTATTTTATGGCGATGCATCGGATCAGGAACTACTGGCTGAAGAACATATTGATCAGGTTGATCTGTTTATTGCCGTCACCAACGACGATGAAGCAAATATTATGTCAGCCATGCTCGCCAAACGAATGGGGGCAAAAAAGGTGATGGTGCTTATTCAGCGCCGGGCTTATGTTGACCTTGTTCAGGGGAGTGTCATTGATATCGCTATTTCGCCACAGCAAGCGACCATTTCCGCACTCCTGAGCCATGTTCGCAAAGCGGATATTGTCGGCGTTTCATCTCTGCGTCGCGGCGTGGCAGAAGCCATTGAAGCCGTAGCTCATGGCGATGAAACCACATCACGCGTTGTGGGCCGTGCCATTGATGAGATTAAACTTCCACCGGGGACAATTATCGGGGCCGTGGTACGTGGGAATGATGTCATGATTGCCAATGATAATTTACGTATCGAGCAAGGGGACCACGTTATTATGTTCCTTACCGATAAAAAATTTATTACCGATGTCGAACGCCTGTTCCAGCCGAGTCCATTCTTCCTGTAATCATTCAGGTGCTCCTCAAAGAGCACCTGAACATAATCCCTCTATTTAACATGCCTTTTATTTTTCATAACGATTATTTATCCCCAATGGCAAATAGCTAATCATTTGTTAAACTTATAATCGTCAGCTGGCACAAGGAGAGCATAATGAGTTTTATTAAAGAATTTCGCGAATTTGCGATGCGCGGGAATGTAGTAGATTTGGCAGTGGGTGTCATTATTGGTGCGGCATTCGGTAAGATCGTCTCATCACTAGTAGCCGACATTATCATGCCACCGTTGGGTTTATTAATCGGGGGCATTGATTTCAAACAATTTGCCGTCACACTTCGGGATGCACAGGGCGATGTCCCGGCGGTTGTAATGCATTACGGTGTGTTCATTCAGAACATATTCGACTTTGTAATTGTGGCGTTTGCAATTTTTATGGCCATCAAGCTTATCAACAAGCTAAATCGTAAAAAAGAAGAACCTGCAGCAGCGCCAGCACCTACAAAAGAAGAAGTTTTGCTGACAGAGATTCGCGATCTGTTAAAAGAGCAGAATAATCGCTCTTGATCAGAAACTAAAAGCAAGAAGGCCAGTGGTAAAAAAGCGATCCGCTTGTTTGCCACTGGCCTCCCAGTTACCCCGTTTTGCATGTTTGTCTTTACGCAGATAACTTCCCTTCCCTTTTTTACTTTTCTCGACGCGCTGTCTGAAGAGCGGGTCGTGTAGTAGAGCTTCAATAGCGTTATCTTTGATTTGTCCCTTCGTATGCTGATAGCGGCTCATAATTTCTCCTGAGCATGGTTAATGTCGACGGAAGTCTAGATCCGGGCGGACAAAAAATCAACTGTCCCCCATTTCTCCACTTGCCCCCTGTTCAAGGGTTTCCAGAATTGAACAATAGATGCTGCTGTGCGCCGTTCCACAGCAAGCGTCATTCAGCCTTTGTAAAGAACGCTGCATAGTCTGCAACTCCTGAATGCGCGCTTCAACCTCGTCCAGGCGAGCCTGAACAATACTCTTCGACTCCTGGCAGGTATGATGTTCCGGATCAATACGGATCGATAATAACTCGCGGATCGAATCCAGTGTGAAACCAAGCTGTCGCGCATAACGAATAAACCGCAGACGTTGTAGATCGTTATCGGTATAAAGGCGAAAACCACCCTCAGTGCGAACTTCATGATCAATCATCTGCTGCTTTTCATAGTATCGGATGGTATCCGGTGTTACGTTCGCGAGCTTTGCAAGTTCACCGATACGGTACATAACTATTCCTCGTTTATTTTATGCATCAATCTTTCGCCGTATTCACCGTGCAGAAAGTCAGTATTCATTCCCGCCTGGCGAAGCTTAAGTTCAATCAGTGCGAGCCGACGGGTAAGTTCAGAATGTCGAGGATCGTCCTGACGGATACCTTTGAGTAGATCAGCAAGCTCAACCGCCTCCCTGCGCTGTTCGAGTTCAGGAGGAAGACAACCTGCATTTTTCAGTAATCGATATCCTGCACGTAATTCTGGCGCGATGTGCGAATCGTCTTCCAGCACAAGGGGAGCACCACTTCCTGGAAGATCATCAAATTCACCTTTTTTTTGGGCATCGCGAATATGGCGTTCTGCCCACTGATCGAGCAACCACATTATTAGCTCCAGGGAAAGAACAGATTTGATACAGACATTGTAGAGAAGTGGGGATATACCGGATATAAAAAAACCCGCCGAGGCGGGTTTTTTTACGTTACTACAGATTACTCTGCAGCAGCTTCTGCTTTCTCTGAACGATCAACCAGCTCGATGTAAGCCATCGGCGCGTTGTCGCCTGCACGGAAGCCACACTTCAGAATGCGAGTGTAACCACCGGCACGGCTCGCGAAACGCGGGCCCAGTTCGTTAAACAGTTTTGCCACGATCTCGTTATCACGAGTACGGGCGAATGCCAGACGACGATTAGCAACGCTGTCAGTCTTGGCAAGAGTAATCAGCGGCTCAACTACGCGACGCAGCTCTTTCGCTTTAGGCAGGGTCGTCTTGATGATCTCATGACGAACCAGTGAACCTGCCATGTTGCGGAACATAGCCTGGCGATGGCTGCTGTTGCGGTTCAGTTGACGACCACTCTTACGATGGCGCATGACCTTATCCTTCTCAGTAAAACCTTAACCTGTGATCCGGTTACTCGTCAGCAATGCTAGCTGGTGGCCAGTTTTCCAGGCGCATGCCCAGAGACAGACCACGTGAAGCCAGCACGTCTTTAATCTCAGTAAGAGATTTTTTACCCAGGTTCGGCGTTTTCAGCAACTCAACCTCGGTACGCTGTACCAGATCACCGATATAGTGGATAGCTTCTGCCTTGAGGCAGTTAGCAGAGCGGACAGTCAATTCGAGATCGTCAACAGGGCGCAGCAGGATCGGATCGAATTCTGGTTTCTCTTCTTTCACTTCCGGCTGACGTACATCACGTAAGTCAACGAAAGCTTCCAGTTGTTCTGCCAGGATGGTTGCCGCACGACGAATCGCCTCTTCAGGATCGATTGTGCCGTTGGTTTCCATTTCGATGACCAGCTTGTCCAGGTCGGTACGCTGTTCTACACGCGCTGCTTCAACATTGTAGGCAATACGCTCTACAGGGCTGTAGCATGCGTCGACCAGCAGACGGCCGATTGGGCGCTCATCTTCTTCCGAATGAATTCGGGCAGAAGCCGGCACATAACCACGACCGCGCTGAACTTTGATACGCATGCTAATAGCTGCGTTCTCATCGGTCAGGTGGCAGATCACGTGCTGCGGCTTGACGATTTCAACATCACCGTCGTGGGTGATGTCGGCTGCAGTCACAGGGCCAATGCCAGATTTATTCAGAGTAAGAATAACTTCATCTTTACCCTGAACTCTCACCGCCAGCCCTTTCAGGTTGAGCAGGATTTCAAGGATATCTTCCTGAACGCCTTCTTTGGTGCTGTACTCATGAAGTACACCATCAATCTCAACCTCGGTCACCGCGCAACCCGGCATCGATGAGAGCAGAATACGGCGCAGTGCGTTACCCAGAGTATGGCCAAAGCCACGCTCTAAAGGCTCAAGGGTCACCTTGGCGTGCGTCGAACTCACTTGCTCGATATCTACCAGGCGCGGTTTTAGAAACTCTGTCACAGAACCCTGCATTGTGTCCTCTCTTTGGTACTAAGCTTTACTTGGAGTAAAGCTCGACGATCAGGTGTTCGTTAATGTCCGCAGACAGATCAGAACGTTCTGGCTGACGCTTGAACGTACCTTCCATCTTGCCAGCATCAACTTCCAGCCAGGTTGGCTTTTCACGCTGCTCAGCCAGCTCCAGAGCGGCCTTCACGCGAGATTGCTTTTTCGCTTTCTCACGAATGCTAACAACGTCATTCGCTTTAACCTGATAAGAAGCGATGTTAACAACACGACCGTTTACCATGATTGCTTTGTGGCTAACCAGCTGACGTGATTCAGCACGAGTAGCGCCGAAGCCCATACGGTATACAACGTTGTCCAGACGACCTTCCAGCAGAGCCAGCAGGTTTTCACCCGTGTTGCCTTTCAGACGTGCTGCTTCTTTATAGTAGTTACGGAACTGACGCTCCAGCACACCGTACATACGGCGAACTTTTTGCTTTTCACGCAACTGCACACCATAGTCAGACAGACGCGGTTTACGCGCACCGTGCTGGCCAGGAGCTTGTTCAATTTTACACTTGGTATCGATCGCGCGAACGCCAGACTTAAGGAATAAGTCGGTGCCCTCACGACGGCTCAGCTTGAGCTTAGGACCCAAATATCTTGCCATTTTCTATCTCCAACTAACCTAAAAAACGAGCGTTATACGCGACGTTTTTTCGGCGGACGACAACCGTTATGAGGGATCGGAGTCACATCAGTAATATTAGTGATGCGGAAACCAGCGGCGTTCAGAGCGCGAACAGTAGATTCACGACCCGGACCCGGACCTTTAACCATAACTTCCAGATTCTTGATGCCGTATTCTTTTACGGCTTCAGCGCAACGCTCTGCTGCAACCTGAGCTGCGAACGGAGTGGATTTGCGAGAACCACGGAAACCGGAACCACCGGCTGTTGCCCAACCCAATGCGTTACCCTGACGATCAGTAATAGTAACGATGGTGTTGTTGAAAGAAGCATGGATATGAGCCACGCCGTCAGAGACTTGTTTTCTTACACGTTTACGTGCACGAACTGGTGCCTTTGCCATTATTCAATCACCCCGATTATTTCTTGATCGGTTTGCGCGGACCCTTACGGGTACGTGCGTTGGTCTTAGTACGCTGACCGCGCACTGGCAGACCACGACGATGACGCAAACCGCGATAGCAACCAAGATCCATCAGGCGCTTGATGCTCATGCTGATTTCACGGCGCAGATCACCTTCAACGACAAATTTGGCAACTTCGTCACGCAGCGTGTCGATTTGTTCTTCAGACAGCTCACTGATCTTAACATCTTCAGCGATACCCGCTGCAGCCAGAATGGCTTTAGAACGGGTCTTGCCGACGCCGTAGATCGAAGTTAATGCGATCACAGCATGTTTCTGATCAGGAATGTTAATGCCTGCTATACGGGCCACTATGCACTCCTACTATTTAATATGTACGCACCATGCTGAAAAGCCCGTTTTCAGGATACTCAAATGGAAACGTACAGACATACAAAAGATTGGCTGGCTAATCTAGCCAGCTCAACCCAACTTTGCAAGAAAAATATGCGAAATAATCAGCCTTGGCGCTGTTTATGCTTCGGCTCGGCACTGCAAATCACACGGATGACACCATCACGCTTAACGATTTTGCAGTTACGGCATAATTTCTTGACGGAAGCACGAACTTTCATTTTTACTCTCCGTAACTTCTCAGGCGACCAATTAGCGGCCGTAGCCTTTCAGGTTCGCCTTCTTCAATGCAGACTCGTACTGACTGGACATCATCAGAGTTTGCACTTGAGCCATAAAGTCCATAATCACGACAACAACGATAAGCAGTGAGGTTCCACCGAAGTAGAACGGTACTTTCATTGCATCACGCATGAACTCCGGGATCAGGCAGATAAAAGTAATATAAAGCGCACCAACCAAAGTCAGGCGAGTCATTACTTTATCGATATACTTCGCCGTTTGCTCTCCCGGACGAATTCCTGGTACAAATGCACCGGACTTCTTCAGGTTATCTGCTGTTTCACGCGGGTTGAAGACCAACGCCGTGTAGAAGAAACAGAAGAAGATGATCGCAGACGCATAGAGTAACACATAAAGTGGTTGCCCAGGCTGCAAATACAGCGAAATTGTTGTCAGCCAGTTCCAACCAGTCCCGCCCCCGAACCATGACGCGATGGTCGCCGGGAACAGAATAATACTGGAAGCGAAGATCGCCGGGATTACCCCTGCCATATTCACTTTCAGCGGTAAATGTGTGCTCTGTGCAGCATAGACACGACGACCTTGCTGGCGTTTAGCGTAGTTCACCACAATGCGGCGTTGACCACGTTCAACGAAGACAACAAAGAACGTCACTGCAAATACTAATACTGCAACCAACAGCAACAGGAGGAAGTGCAGGTCGCCTTGACGCGCTTGCTCGATAGTATGGGCGATGGCTGGCGGGAGGCCCGCAACAATACCGGCGAAGATAATGATTGAGATACCGTTACCGATACCACGCTCAGTAATCTGTTCGCCGAGCCACATCAGGAACATCGTCCCTGTGACCAGACTAACAACAGCGGTGAAATAGAATGCAAAGCCTGGGTTTAATACCAGGCCCTGCATACCAGGCATATTCGGAAGACCGGTAGCAATACCGATCGACTGGAATATTGCCAGCACCAGAGTACCGTAACGGGTGTACTGACTAATCTTACGACGTCCAGACTCCCCTTCTTTCTTCAACTCTGCCAGGGCCGGATGAACGACCGTCAGCAGCTGGATAATAATAGATGCCGAAATGTACGGCATAATACCCAGAGCGAAGATAGAAGCACGGCTGAGAGCACCACCAGAGAACATGTTGAACATTTCAATGATGGTGCCTCGCTGTTGCTCAAGCAGTTTGGCAAGTACAGCGGCATCGATACCAGGGATCGGAATAAAAGAGCCAATACGGAACACAATCAGCGCGCCGATAACAAACAGCAGTCTGCGTTTCAGCTCGCCAAATCCACCTTTGGCACTTTGAAAATCTAATCCCGGTTGCTTAGCCATCTGCTACTTATTCCTCAATTTTACCGCCAGCAGCTTCGATAGCAGCACGAGCACCTTTAGTAACACGCAGGCCACGAACAGTTACCGGAGTAGAAACTTCACCAGACAGGATCACTTTCGCGAACTCGATCTGGATACCGATAATGTTTGCTGCTTTCAGCGTGTTCAGGTCTACAACGCCGCCTTCAACTTTCGCCAGGTCAGACAGACGGATTTCCGCTGTGATCGCTGCTTTGCGAGAGGTGAAGCCGAACTTCGGCAGACGACGGTACAGTGGCATCTGGCCACCCTCGAAACCGCGACGTACGCCACCGCCAGAACGAGAGTTCTGACCTTTGTGACCACGACCACCGGTTTTGCCGAGGCCAGAACCGATACCACGACCCAGGCGTTTACCCGCCTTTTTAGAGCCTTCGGCCGGAGACAGAGTATTTAAACGCATCTCTTACTCCTCAACTTTAACCATGAAGTAAACCGCGTTGACCATACCGCGAACAGCAGGAGTATCCTCGCGCTCAACGGTATGACCAATACGACGCAGACCCAGGCCAAGCAGCGTTGCCTTGTGTTTCGGCAGACGACCGATTGCACTGCGGGTTTGAGTGATTTTAATAGTCTTTGCCATGGTCAATTACCCCAGAATTTCTTCAACGGATTTACCACGCTTGGCAGCGACCATTTCTGGAGAATTCATATTTTCCAGGCCATCAATAGTTGCACGAACCACGTTGATCGGGTTTGTGGAACCATATGCTTTAGCCAGAACGTTATGAACTCCAGCAACTTCCAGAACGGCGCGCATTGCACCACCGGCGATGATACCGGTACCTTCTGAAGCTGGCTGCATGAATACACGAGAACCCGTGTGAACACCTTTAACTGGGTGCTGCAGGGTGCCGTTGTTCAGCGCGACGTTAATCATGTTGCGACGGGCTTTTTCCATCGCTTTCTGGATCGCTGCTGGAACTTCACGCGCTTTACCGTAACCAAAACCAACGCGACCGTTACCATCACCCACTACAGTCAGAGCTGTGAAGGAGAAAATACGACCACCTTTAACGGTTTTAGATACGCGGTTTACCGCGATCAGCTTTTCCTGCAGTTCGCCAGCCTGTTTTTCGATGTGAGCCATCTTACACCTCTACCTTAGAACTGAAGGCCAGCTTCACGGGCAGCATCTGCCAGTGCCTGGACACGACCATGATATTGGAACCCGGAACGGTCAAAGGAAACATTGCTGATGCCTTTTTCCAGAGCGCGTTCAGCAACAGCTTTACCTACAGCTGCAGCGGCGTCTTTGTTACCGGTGTACTTCAATTGTTCTGCGATAGCTTTTTCTACAGTAGAAGCAGCTACCAGAACTTCAGAACCGTTCGGTGCAATTACCTGTGCGTAAATATGACGCGGGGTACGATGTACCACCAGGCGAGTTGCACCCAGCTCTTTGAGCTTGCGGCGTGCGCGGGTCGCACGACGGATACGAGCAGATTTCTTATCCATAGTGTTACCTTACTTCTTCTTAGCCTCTTTGGTACGCACGACTTCGTCGGCGTAACGAACACCCTTGCCTTTGTAAGGCTCAGGACGACGGTAGGCGCGCAGATCTGCTGCAACCTGGCCGATCAGCTGTTTATCAGCGCCTTTCAGCACGATTTCAGTTTGAGTCGGACATTCTGCAGTGATACCGGCCGGCAGCGGATGCTCAACAGGGTGTGAGAAGCCCAGAGACAGGCCTACTGCATTCCCTTTGATAGCTGCACGATAACCTACACCAACCAGCTGAAGCTTTTTAGTGAAGCCTTCGGTAACACCAACAACCATTGAGTTCAGCAGGGCACGCGCGGTACCAGCCTGAGCCCATCCATCCACGAAACCATCACGTGGACCGAAGGTCAGAGCGTTATCTGCATGTTTAACTTCAACAGCTTTGTTGAGGGTACGAGTCAGCTCGCCGTTTTTACCTTTGATCGTAATAACCTGACCGTCGATTTTTACATCAACGCCGGCAGGAATAACGACCGGTGCTTTAGCAACACGAGACATTCTTTCCTCCGATTAGGCTACGTAGCAGATAATTTCGCCACCAAGACCAGCCTGGCGCGCTGCACGATCAGTCATAACACCTTTAGAGGTAGAAACAACTGCGATACCAAGACCAGCCATAACTTTTGGCAGCTCATCTTTTTTCTTATAGATGCGCAGGCCTGGGCGGCTGACACGCTGAATGCTTTCTACAACAGCTTTACCCTGGAAATACTTGAGAGTAAGTTCCAGTTCCGGCTTGGTGTCGCCTTCAACTTTAAAATCTTCGATAAAACCTTCTTCCTTCAGCACGTTGGCAATTGCCACTTTCAGCTTGGCGGAAGGCATGGTGACCGCAACTTTGTTCGCGGCCTGACCGTTACGGATACGGGTCAGCATATCCGCGATCGGATCTTGCATGCTCATCTGTCTTTACTCCCGTGATTCAATTGGTAATTACCAGCTAGCCTTTTTCAAGCCTGGTACTTCACCGCGCATGGCGGCTTCACGCAGTTTGATACGGCTCAACCCAAACTTGCCCACATAACCATGTGGACGACCTGTTTGACGACAGCGGTTACGCTGACGAGACGGGCTGGAATCACGCGGCAGAGACTGCAGCTTGAGAACCGCATTCCAACGATCTTCGTCGGAAGCGTTCACATCAGAAATGATCGCTTTCAGTTCAGCGCGTTTAGCGAAGAATTTATCAGCTAAAGCTACGCGCTTTACTTCGCGTGCTTTCATTGATTGCTTAGCCATTCAGTAACCCTACCTTACTTGCGGAACGGGAAGTCAAAGGCAGCCAGCAGAGCACGGCCTTCTTCGTCAGATTTCGCAGTAGTGGTAATGGTAATATCCAAACCACGCACGCGGTCGACTTTATCGTAGTCGATTTCTGGGAAGATGATCTGCTCACGGACACCCATGCTGTAGTTACCACGACCGTCGAAAGACTTAGCGGACAAGCCACGGAAGTCACGGATACGTGGAACAGCAATAGTGATCAGGCGCTCAAAGAACTCCCACATGCGTTCGCCACGCAGAGTTACTTTACAGCCGATCGGATAGCCCTGACGGATTTTGAAGCCTGCAACAGATTTGCGTGCTTTGGTGATCAGCGGTTTTTGACCGGAGATTGCTGTCAGGTCAGCTGCTGCGTTATCCAGCAGTTTCTTGTCAGCGATCGCTTCACCAACACCCATGTTCAGGGTGATCTTCTCGACCCGAGGGACTTGCATGACAGAATTGTAGTTAAACTCAGTCATGAGTTTTTTAACTACTTCGTCTTTGTAGTAATCATGCAGTTTCGCCATCGTACTACTCCAAATTACTTGATAGTTTCGCTGTTAGACTTGAAGAAACGGACTTTTTTACCGTCTTCGAATCTAAAGCCTACACGGTCAGCCTTGCCGGTAGCCGCATTGAAGATTGCAACGTTAGAAACCTGAATAGCAGCTTCTTTTTCAACGATGCCGCCTGGTTGGTTCAGGGCCGGAACCGGCTTCTGATGTTTCTTAACCAGGTTGATACCTTCAACGACGAGTTTGCCGGAAGACAGAACATTTTTTACTTTACCGCGTTTACCTTTATCTTTACCGGTTAACACGATAACTTCGTCATCACGACGGATTTTCGCTGCCATGATTCGCTCCTTAGAGTACTTCTGGTGCCAGAGAGATAATTTTCATGAACTTCTCAGTACGAAGTTCACGAGTTACCGGCCCAAAGATACGCGTGCCGATAGGCTGCTCGCTGTTATTGTTTAAAATAACGCATGCATTACCATCGAAGCGAATGACAGAACCGTCAGGGCGACGAACACCCTTCTTGGTGCGCACCACTACCGCCTTCAGCACATCACCTTTTTTGACCTTACCACGTGGAATTGCTTCCTTGATGGTGATCTTGATGATGTCGCCTACGCCTGCGTAGCGACGGTGCGAGCCACCCAGAACCTTGATACACATTACGCGACGTGCACCGGAGTTGTCGGCGACGTTCAGCATAGTCTGTTCTTGGATCATTTTAGTGCTCCGCTAATGTCAACTACTACCTGAGACTCTAAAATCAGAGCCGTTAAAAAGCCCCATATCGAGGGCGCGGCATTATAACACCGCTTCTACAATATGGGTAGAAAAAATAAACGGCTCATCGCTGAGCCGTTTATTCGTATTGAGAATGCGTACTGTATTACAGAACAGCTTTCTCTACAACGCGAACCAGCGTCCAGGACTTAGTCTTGGACAGTGGACGGCATTCACGGATTTCAACCTTGTCGCCGATACCACATTCGTTGTTCTCGTCATGTACGTGCAGTTTGGTCGTACGCTTGATGAATTTACCGTAGATCGGGTGTTTCACAATACGTTCGATAGCTACAACAATGGATTTCTCCATTTTGTCGCTAACAACACGACCTTGCAGAGTACGGATTTTATCGGTCATTACGCACCCGCCTTCTGAGTCAGTAAAGTCTTAACGCGTGCAACATTGCGACGCACTTGCTTCAGCAGGTGAGTCTGTTGCAGCTGGCCACTTGCAGCCTGCATACGCAGGTTGAACTGCTCACGCAGCAGGTTCAGCAGCTCAGCGTTCAGCTCTTCAACGCTTTTTTCACGCAGCTCTTTTGCTTTCATTACATCACCGTCTTAGTTACAAAGGTGGTTTTGATAGGCAGTTTCGCTGCTGCCAGGCCGAAGGCTTCACGGGCCAGCTCTTCCGGAACACCGTCCATTTCATACAGGACTTTGCCCGGTTGGATCAAGGCAACCCAGTACTCCACGTTACCTTTACCTTTACCCATACGAACTTCCAGCGGCTTCTCGGTAATTGGTTTGTCCGGGAATACACGGATCCAAATTTTACCTTGACGCTTAACTGCACGGGTCATTGCACGACGTGCTGCTTCGATCTGACGTGCAGTCAGACGACCACGGCCAACAGCTTTCAGACCGAAAGTGCCGAAGCTAACATCCGTACCCTGCGCCAGACCACGGTTGCGGCCTTTGTGCACTTTACGGAATTTTGTACGCTTTGGTTGTAACATCAGCGACGCTCCTTATTTACGGCCTTTACGCTGCTGCTTTTTAGGTTGAGCAGCCGGTTTTTCCGGTTGTTCAACAGCAGCCATACCACCCAGGATCTCACCTTTGAAGATCCATACCTTAACGCCGATTACACCGTAAGTGGTGTGCGCTTCAGAGGTGTTGTAGTCGATGTCAGCACGCAGAGTGTGCAGCGGTACGCGACCTTCACGGTACCATTCGGTACGTGCGATTTCCGCGCCGCCCAGACGGCCGCTAACTTCAACTTTGATACCTTTAGCGCCCAGACGCATTGCGTTCTGTACAGCACGCTTCATAGCACGACGGAACATAACACGACGTTCCAGCTGTGAAGTGATGCTGTCAGCAACCAATTTAGCGTCCAGTTCAGGCTTACGAACTTCAGCGATATTGATCTGTGCAGGAACGCCAGCGATATCCGCTACGACCTTGCGCAGTTTTTCTACGTCTTCGCCTTTCTTACCGATAACGATGCCAGGACGAGCAGTGTGGATAGTCACACGGATGCTCTTAGCTGGACGCTCGATAACGATACGAGATACAGACGCTTTAGCCAGTTCCTTAGTCAGGTACTGACGTACTTTAAAATCGCTGTCCAGGTTGTCAGCGAATTCTTTGGTGTTCGCAAACCAGGTAGAGTTCCATGGTTTTACAATACCCAGGCGAATACCATTAGGATGTACTTTCTGACCCATTGCTAGTCTCCAGAGTCTCAGCGATCGGACACAACCACAGTAATGTGGCTGGTGCGCTTCAGGATGCGATCTGCACGACCTTTCGCACGCGGCATAATGCGCTTCATGCTTGGGCCTTCATCTACGAAAATTTTCGCGACTTTCAGATCGTCGATGTCAGCGCCATCGTTGTGTTCAGCGTTAGCAATGGCAGATTCCAGTACTTTCTTGACCAATACCGCAGCTTTCTTGTTGGTATAGGTCAGGATGTCCAGGGCCTGCGACACTTTCTTACCGCGAATCAGGTCAGCAACAAGGCGAACCTTCTGTGCAGAAGAACGAGCATGGCGATGTTGAGCTAAAGTTTCCATCTCTTCCTCCTACCTTATTTCTTCTTCGCTTTTTTATCAGCAGCGTGGCCGCGATAAGTACGAGTCGGTGCGAATTCACCCAGTTTGTGACCAACCATTTCGTCGGTAACAAAGACTGGAACGTGCTGACGACCATTATGGACAGCGATGGTCAAACCGATCATGTTAGGAAAGATCGTTGAACGACGGGACCAAGTGCGCAGGGGCTTCTTGTCTCCGCTTTCCACCGCTTTCTCTACCTTCTTCAGCAAGTGCAGGTCAATAAAAGGACCTTTCTTGAGAGAACGTGGCATGGCTTATCCTCTAAAATTATTTGCTACGGCGACGTACGATAAATTTATCAGTACGCTTGTTGCTGCGGGTCTTCTTACCTTTGGTCTGAACGCCCCACGGAGTTACCGGGTGCTTACCAAAGTTACGACCTTCACCACCACCATGTGGGTGGTCGACTGGGTTCATCGCAGTACCGCGAACGGTAGGACGAACACCACGCCAGCGTGCAGCACCTGCTTTACCCAGAACGCGCAGCATATGCTCAGCATTGCCAACTTCGCCCAGGGTTGCACGGCAGTCTGCTTCGACTTTACGCATTTCACCAGAACGCAGACGCAGGGTGACATAAGCACCATCACGAGCAACGATCTGAACGTAAGTACCAGCGGAACGTGCCAGCTGACCGCCTTTACCTGGTTTCATTTCTACGTTATGAACGGTAGAACCAACCGGGATATTGCGCATCGGCAGGGTGTTACCTGCTTTGATTGCAGCATCAACGCCAGACTGAATCTGGTCGCCAGCTTTCAGGCCTTTAGGGGCCAGGATGTAACGGCGTTCGCCGTCTTTGTACAGAACCAGCGCGATGTTCGCGGAACGGTTCGGATCGTACTCAAGACGTTCAACAACTGCTGGGATACCGTCTTTGTTGCGTTTGAAGTCAACAATACGATAAGCCTGCTTGTGGCCACCACCGATGTGACGAGTGGTGATACGGCCATTGTTGTTACGACCACCGGATTTGCTGTTTTTTTCCAGCAACGGAGCAAAAGGTTTGCCCTTGTGCAGCTCAGGGTTAACCACTTTAACTACGTGGCGACGACCCGGAGATGTCGGTTTACATTTAACAACTGCCATTGTATTACTCCTCCGACTTACTCAGCGCCGCCAACGAAGTCCAGATTCTGGCCTTCTTTCAGGGTGACGTAAGCTTTTTTCCAGTCGCTACGACGACCGATACGCTGTCCGTGACGTTTAACTTTCCCTTTAACTACCAGGGTGTTAACGACTTCGACTTCGACTTCAAACAGTTTCTGCACAGCAGCTTTGATCTCTGCTTTGGTCGCGTCTTTAGCAACTTTGAGAACGATGGTGTTTGTTTTTTCCATCGCAGTAGACGCTTTTTCAGAAACGTGCGGTGCGCGAAGCACCTTCAGCAGACGTTCTTCACGAATCATGCCAGCATCTCCTCAACTTGCTTAACAGCATCAGCAGTCATTACGACTTTGTCGAAGGCGATCAGGCTAACCGGGTCGATACCAGTCGCATCGCGTACGTCAACCTTGTGCAGGTTACGTGCGGCCAGGAACAGGTTCTCGTCCAGCTCACCGGTGATGATCAGCACATCTTCCAGAGCCATGTCTTTCAGTTTCTGTGCCAGCAGCTTAGTTTTAGGCGCTTCTACAGAGAACTTCTCGACAACGATCAGACGATCCTGACGTACCAGTTCGGACAGGATGCTTTTCAGCGCGCCGCGGTACATCTTTTTGTTAACTTTTTGACTGTGGTCCTGTGGACGCGCAGCGAAGGTCACGCCACCTGAACGCCAGATCGGGCTCTTGATAGAACCTGAACGCGCACGGCCGGTACCTTTCTGGCGCCATGGCTTTTTGCCGGAACCAGTTACTTCAGCACGAGTCTTCTGAGCACGAGTACCCTGACGAGCACCAGCTGCATAAGCAACAACAACCTGGTGAACCAGCGCTTCGTTGAAATCACGACCGAAGGTAGTTTCGGAAACAGTCAGCGCGCTCTGCGCGTCTTTCAATACTAATTCCATTGCTATCCCCTTACGCCTTCACAGCTGGTTTAACGATCAGGTCGCTACCGGTTGCACCCGGGACCGCACCTTTAACCAGCAGCAGGTTGCGCTCAGCGTCAACACGTACTACGTCCAGGCTCTGAACGGTTACACGTTCGTTACCCAGCTGACCTGCCATTTTCTTGCCTTTGAACACTTTGCCCGGAGTCTGGTTCTGACCGATAGAACCCGGAACGCGGTGAGACAAGGAGTTACCGTGGGTAGCGTCCTGGGTACGGAAGTTCCAGCGCTTAACGGTACCAGCAAAACCTTTACCTTTAGAGGTACCGGTTACGTCAACTTTTTTAACGTCAGCAAACAGCTCAACGCTAATGTCCTGACCTACGGTGAACTCTTCGCCTTCAGCAAGACGGAATTCCCACAGACCACGGCCAGCTTCTACGCCAGCTTTAGCGAAGTGACCCGCTTCTGGTTTGGTTACACGGTTAGCTTTTTTAGCACCAGTGGTAACCTGAATAGCGCGGTAGCCATCGTTAGCCAGATCTTTAACCTGAGTAACGCGGTTTGCTTCAACTTCGATTACGGTTACTGGGATAGAAACGCCATCTTCAGTGAAGATGCGGGTCATACCCACTTTTTTACCGACTAAACCAATCATTGTTTCAACCTCTCAATCGCTCGATGACCTGATTAACCCAGGCTGATCTGCACGTCTACACCGGCAGCCAGATCCAGACGCATCAGAGCATCAACGGTTTTCTCAGTTGGCTCAACGATGTCAACCAGACGCTTGTGAGTGCGGATTTCGTACTGATCACGCGCGTCTTTGTTAACGTGCGGGGAGATCAGAACGGTGAAGCGCTCTTTGCGGGTCGGCAGCGGGATCGGACCACGGACTTGCGCACCAGTGCGCTTAGCAGTCTCGACGATTTCCGCGGTTGATTGATCGATCAGACGATGATCAAACGCTTTAAGGCGGATACGGATTCTTTGGTTCTGCATGAGACCAGAGCTCCAATTATTTTATAAACGAAAATGATTACTCCTCAAACCCATTACGATTGATGGGAGAGTGTAACCGTTCTTACGTAGCTCCCCAATTGGGAGCATTGTTGAGTAACAAAATGAGTTACTCTGGTTCTGATTGAACCCGCCGTCAATTACGACAAGCCCGCGCATTATACGTAAATCTGGGCAAGACGCAAGTGCCGTTTAGAAATTAAGCGCCAAAGACGCTGTGTGCGTAAGGGCGCGCAACATTTTATGCAATGTGTTGCTTATCGAATCTTTGTCTGGAACCGCTACGCAATTGCTGCTTTTGTGCATTGCCCGATAAGCAGGTTATAACGAGTATGCGCTCAAACCCCTTTGAGGCCTTTTCCATGTTAACCACCCTCCCCTTTCTGCTGGTCTATTTTTCGCTGACGGCCTTTCTTATCCATGCTGATATTCGCTACGGACTGCTTCCCGATAAATTTCTCTGCCCGTTACTATGGGTGGGTCTGCTCTTTCAGCTTTGTATCCATTCTGATTTTTTACCGAGTGCGGTAGTGGGTGTGATGGCAGGATATTTTGGTTTTGCCGTTATTTACTGGGGCTATCGGTTTATCTGCGGGCGCGAAGGGATGGGATATGGCGATGTTAAATACCTGGCAGCGCTTGGCGCGTGGCATGGTTGGTGCGTACTGCCAGCCCTGGCGTTACTCGCTGCGCTTATGGCGCTTCTTTGCATTCTTGCTTTTTCATTACTCACCCCTGATAAAGAGGCAATAAAAAACCCGCTGCCTTTTGGGCCATTTCTGGCAGCTGCGGGTTTGTGCGTTGGCTGGAAAACGCTGGTTACTCTTCCACTTTAATCTGCGATTGAAGGTAGTTTTGCAGGCCTATTTTAGCAATGAGATCCAGCTCAGTTTCCAGCCAGTCGATATGGCCTTCTTCATCAGCCAGAATCTGGATCATCATATCGCGGCTGACGTAGTCATGGACACTATCCGCATAGGCAATGGCTTCCCGCAGATTTTTTGCGCCTTCGAGCTCCAGCGCAAGGTCGGAACGCAACATCTCTTCGACATCTTCTCCGATGCCCAACTTTCCGAGATCCTGCAGATTAGGAATGCCTTCAAGGAATAAAATACGCTCGATATATTTATCAGCGTGTTTCATTTCATCAATAGATTCATGGTACTCAACGTCGTTTAGACGTTTAAGTCCCCAGTTTTTAAACATTCTCGCGTGAAGAAAGTACTGGTTGATTGCGACAAGCTCATTTCCCAATAATTTATTGAGATAACTTATGATTTTAACATCACCTTTCATTATATAGTCCCTCCGCTTCCACTCATTGAAGCGTAGATCGGGCTACAGGGATGTCAAAAAAAAGATGGGCGCTTACGCGATCTCTTTGTATTCCGGGATCTGCATCAGTTCGTCCTGCATGATCTCACGCGCAGCACGTACGCACTTACCGCATTGATTTCCCACTGGAACAAATTTGCGAAGCTGCTGGAATGACTGTGGCTGAAACTGGCGAACGGCCTGACGTATTTTTTTGTCACTGACACCATTACATAAACAAACGTACATAAAAACTCCCGTTCAAAATATGCGCAAAGTGTAAGTGAGAATGGTTATGATTACAATAGCACAAGCGCCAGAATACGGGGCGGGAGCAGGTAAAAAATGCGAAATTTTGTGACAGTGCCTGGGCGACAGAAAACAAAAAAGGACGCCGAAGCGTCCTTTTTTATTCGGGGATAATTAATTAGCCCAGAACTTTAGCAACAACGCCCGCGCCAACGGTACGGCCGCCTTCACGGATTGCGAAACGCAGACCGTCGTCCATCGCGATTGGGTGGATCAGAGTCACAACCATCTTGATGTTGTCGCCTGGCATTACCATCTCTACGCCTTCTGGCAGTTCGATGGTACCGGTCA
>NZ_JAAVXA010000023.1:29176-29337 GCF_012241585.1 Pantoea sp. LS15 | reverse complement strand
GTGTTAGGCCTGCCGCCAGCGTTCAATCTGAGCCATGATCAAACTCTTCAATTTAAAAGTTTGATGCTCAATGAATTAAACTTCGTAATGAATTACGTGTTCACTCGTTGAGACTTGGTATTCATTTTTCGTCCGAGGACGTTAAGAATCCATGTCACTTT
>NZ_JAAVXA010000023.1:0-29134 GCF_012241585.1 Pantoea sp. LS15 | reverse complement strand
TGCAACGCGGCTTTCGCTCACCGTTGCGAGGTGGCGTATATTACGCTTTCCTCTTTCAGAGTCAACCCGTTATTTCAGGATTTTTTCTCTTCAACCGACCGGGTTGTTTGTGAAGTGATTCACATCCGCCGTGTCGATGGAGGCGCATTATAGGGAGTTCTCCGCAGGCCGCAACCGAAAAGTTGCAAAAAAATGACTGACTGCTGCATTCCCCAGCAAAACCCCGCTTTATACCTTTTTACACACAGACTTATCCACAATGATACGAAAAAGTGAAAATGTGCGAGCGTTGCGCAAACGTTTTCGTTAAAATGCTCGCGCTTAACAAGGATGCCCTGTCAGGTGTGTTAGATGAGTTTTTCGCTGGAAAATTCATCTAACGCTCTCTGTAATCGTGAAATCCAGGGGATTTACCATGCAACAACGTCGTCCAGTCCGCCGCGCTCTGCTCAGTGTTTCTGATAAAGTCGGTATCGTCGAATTCGCTCAGGCACTTTCTGCACGTGGTGTGGAGCTGCTGTCCACAGGCGGTACCGCTCGCCTGTTAGCAGATAAAGGTCTGCCGGTAACCGAAGTGTCCGATTACACCGGTTTCCCGGAAATGATGGATGGACGCGTGAAAACCCTGCACCCGAAAGTGCATGGCGGTATTCTTGGCCGTCGCGGTCAGGACGACGCCATTATGGAAAAACATGATATCGCGCCAATCGACATGGTTGTCGTTAACCTCTACCCGTTCGCCCAGACCGTTGCCCGCGAAGGCTGTTCTCTGGAAGATGCCGTAGAGAATATTGATATCGGCGGCCCGACCATGGTGCGCTCCGCAGCCAAGAACCATAAAGATGTGGCTATCGTGGTGAAGAGCAGCGACTACAACACCATTATTAATGAGATGGATGCCAACGAAGGGTCACTGACTCTGCAAACGCGTTTCGATCTCGCCATCAAAGCATTCGAACACACCGCTGCATACGACAGCATGATCGCCAACTACTTCGGTAGCCTGGTGCCGGCTTACCACGGTGAAAGCAAAGATCCTTCTGGCCGCTTCCCGCGCACCCTGAACCTGAACTTCATTAAGAAGCAGGATATGCGTTACGGTGAGAACAGCCACCAGCAAGCAGCCTTCTATATAGAAGAAGAGGTTAAAGAGGCCTCTGTTGCTACCGCTCAACAAGTTCAGGGCAAAGCGCTTTCCTATAACAACATCGCTGACACCGATGCTGCGCTGGAATGTGTAAAAGAGTTCAGTGAGCCAGCCTGCGTTATCGTCAAGCACGCTAACCCATGCGGCGTCGCGGTAAGTAGCTCGATTATGGATGCCTACGATCGTGCCTACAAAACCGACCCGACCTCCGCGTTCGGCGGTATTATCGCCTTCAACCGCGAGCTGGATGCTGAAACGGCGCAGGCCATCATCTCTCGCCAGTTTGTTGAAGTGATCATCGCACCATCCGCATCCGAAGAAGCGCTGAAAATCACCGCTGCAAAACAGAACGTGCGCGTGCTGGTTTGCGGTCAGTGGGCTGAACGTGTACCGGGTCTGGACTTCAAACGCGTGAACGGCGGTCTGCTGGTTCAGGACCGCGACCTGGGTATGGTGACAGAAGCCGACCTGCGCGTGGTGACCAAACGTCAACCAACCGAGCAGGAACTGCGTGACGCGCTGTTCTGCTGGAAAGTGGCGAAGTTCGTGAAATCCAACGCCATTGTCTACGCAAAAGAGAACATGACCATCGGGATAGGTGCCGGCCAGATGAGCCGTGTTTATTCTGCAAAAATCGCCGGGATTAAAGCAGGTGATGAAGGTCTGGAAGTGAAAGGCTCCGCCATGGCGTCTGACGCCTTCTTCCCGTTCCGTGACGGTATCGATGCCGCAGCAGCAGTAGGCATCACCTGTGTGATCCAGCCTGGTGGTTCCATTCGTGATGACGAAGTGATTGCCGCTGCCGATGAACACGGTATTGCGATGATCTTCACCGACATGCGCCACTTCCGCCATTAATTCCCGGAGCAGAAAATGAAAGTATTAGTGATTGGTAATGGCGGACGCGAGCATGCTCTGGCATGGAAAGCGGCACAATCCCCGCTGGTGAAAACTGTCTTTGTGGCTCCGGGCAACGCCGGTACGGCGCTGGAGCCAGCGCTGCAGAACGTGGCTATCGGCGTGACCGATATCCCGGCGCTGCTGAACTTTGCACAGAACGAGAAAATCGACCTGACCATCGTCGGCCCGGAAGCGCCGCTGGTGATTGGCGTGGTGGATGCGTTCCGCGCGGCAGGCCTGAAAATCTTCGGGCCAACCGAAGGTGCAGCACAGCTCGAAGGCTCCAAAGCCTTCACCAAAGATTTCCTCGCGCGCCACAATATTCCCACTGCGGAATATCAGAACTTCACGGATGTTGAGCCAGCCCTGGCTTATCTGCGTGAAAAAGGCGCGCCGATTGTCATTAAGGCCGACGGCCTGGCTGCCGGTAAAGGCGTTATCGTGGCGATGACCCTCGAAGAAGCAGAGGCCGCGGTGCAGGACATGCTGGCCGGCAACGCATTCGGCGACGCAGGTCATCGCATCGTGATCGAAGAGTTCCTCGATGGTGAAGAGGCGAGCTTCATTGTAATGGTCGACGGCGAGCACGTTCTGCCGATGGCTACCAGCCAGGATCATAAACGCGTAGGCAATGCAGATACCGGCCCGAACACCGGCGGTATGGGTGCTTACTCGCCCGCTCCGGTCGTGACTGACGAAGTGCATCAGCGCACGATGGATCGCATCATCTGGCCAACCGTAAAAGGTATGGCAGCCGAAGGGAACACTTACACTGGTTTCCTCTATGCGGGTCTGATGATCGACAAACAGGGTAACCCGAAGGTCATCGAGTTCAACTGCCGCTTTGGCGATCCAGAAACTCAGCCGATCATGCTGCGCATGAAATCCGATCTGGTCGATCTGTGCCTGGCAGCCTGTGAAGGTAAGCTGGATGAGAAAACTTCCGAGTGGGACGAACGTGCCTCTCTGGGCGTAGTGATTGCTGCTGGCGGCTATCCAGGTAATTACAACACCGGAGATGAGATCCACGGTCTGCCGCTGGAAGAGATCGAAGGCGGTAAAGTGTTCCATGCGGGTACGAAACTGTCTGACGACGATCGTGTACTGACCAACGGTGGCCGTGTGCTGTGTGCGACCGCGTTGGGTCATACCGTGGCAGAAGCACAGAAGCGTGCCTATGCGCTGATGGCGGATATTCACTGGAACGGTAGCTTTAGCCGTCAGGATATCGGCTATCGCGCGATTGCGCGTGAGCAAGGGGAGTAATTACGCTCTCACTCTAACCCTCTCCCTCAAGGGAGAGGGGAAATACGTCAGAAACTCTTCTCTGTCGGCTGCCAGGTGCAGAAGTCTTCGTTCGCCACCAGCAGCAGCTGAGAACCTTCCGGTGCTTCAAGCCACGCCACACTCACCTCCATAGATGAATGACGCTGACGACGTTCAATATGTTCGGTTGCCCAGGATTCAAGCTCAGGCTTCACTGTCTGCCCTTCGCAAGTTGTCACCGTCCCATCGGCGTGCCAGCGCCCCTGGCGCAGTACAACACGTCCCTGACGCAGCGCATCGCTGGTCTGGCGGATCTGTTCGGCACGATAACGATAGAGAGCAATTTGATCGCTGGAAAGCTGCTGTTTTTGACCACTCACTTCACGCTGCATAAAGCTCAGCTCGCCATGGTCATCAAAACGCACTTTCACATGATCGGGGGTTTTACTGTAAACGTTCAGTTCGATCAGCGTGAGGTCATCGCCCTGCCAGCGATACTCCGCGGTCGAGGTATTGCCGTTATGCCACGGGCTAAAAGCAGAAAGCAGATGCACTTCCCCGCCGGAATCTTTGCGCCAGATCCTGACCGCCCCCTGGTTGTCAGCGTAGCCGCTGGCAGTAAACGGTGGCAGAGTGGAGTCATGGCTACAGGCTGACAGCAACAGCACGCCCGCTAACGTGAGCGCACCACGCCAGACAGACAAAAGGGGCGTTACCGCCCCTTCGTTAAAACTGTTCACTGCCACGCGTCTTACTTAACAGCGTCTTTCAGTGCTTTACCAGAAACAAATGCTGGCACGTTAGCTGCGGCGATTTTGATTTCTTTACCGGTCTGCGGGTTGCGGCCAGTGCGCTCAGCACGGTGGTTCACTTTGAAGGTACCGAAACCAACCAGTTGTACAGCATCGCCTTCTTTCAGAGACTCAGTAATAGCAGCCAGGGTAGATTCCAGAGCAGCTTTAGCCTGCACTTTAGACAGATCAGCCTTGTCCGCAATTACATCAATCAGTTGAGTCTTGTTCATAAGTTATCCTTTCAATGTGTTTATCGCTTGCTAAGCATCGAGTGCGACGAAAATGCCAAAAAAGCACTCTCCTGCATACACGCACCGATAGCCACTTTTTTTCGCCCCCCAAATGTAGACCAGACAAGGGGCGAAAGGGAAGAGTCGAGGAGCGACAAAACGGGCGTTATCTCAAGTTTTATTGTCTCATTGGTTAAAAATTATACCAATATTGCTCTCGCCGGCCTCACGTAAGTCCGCGCGCAGCCCTTTTATCAGCTCGATATCGCGTTCTTCACACTCTGCCAGCAGGCGGAAAATTTCCCACTGAATGTCCCATTCTTGTTCTACCGCCGGGTTCGCACGCAGCTCTTCGTCGGTCATTTCACGACCTTCCTGAGTCATTTCCAGCATCGCAACGGTCGTAATCGATGCCTTACTGACTTCGATAGCATGCTCCAGCGTTTCACCACTCAGGCGGGAGTGAATCAACTCGCTTAACGCCACACAAGCATCGATCGCAGGATAGACACCGTACAGGTCAAAATCATCCGCGACCGGAATCGCCTCTTCCAGCTTTTCGAGCTGAGAGTCGAAATTCACCTTCGCGTCTTTCACCGTCAGCGTTTCCCAGATCAGATCCAGAATTCGGCGATAAATATGACCATCACCAAAGCCCGTCTGCTTGCAGAACGCGGCATAGTTGGGATACATGCGCTCGCACAGGCAAGCCATAAAGGTGACGTGCTGCCAGCTTTCCAGCTTCTCAAGGCGCAGGTGAATCGGGTTTTGTAGCATGATGATCTCTCGAATCGAAAATTAGGCGCAGTTTACCTGAATCATCGCTGAATTTCCTGCCAACGAACAAAAGCCGGGCGTGAAGAAGCCACCGCGTCTGCCCAGCGTGTTGGTTCCGGCAAACGGTAGCCCTTCATACAGCGCTGTACCCATGCCAGCGCGCTATCCATACCTACTCGGTGTCCAGTGGAGACAAACAGCGGATTACATCGCGCTTTACTGCGCCAGACCCACGCCAGTTGTTCGCCTTTATCAATGAGCGGCGCCAGCGCACCAGGCTCGGCAGAAAGCGGTTCAAACCCGCCACACAAGCGTTTCTTAGCAACGCCGATGGTGGGAACATCCACCAGCAGGCCAAAGTGGCTGGCAACGCCTAAACGGCGCGGGTGTGAGATACCGTGTCCATCAACAAACAGCAGGTCAGGTTTTTGCGAGAGCTGCTCCCACGCTGCCAGCAGCGCGGGATATTCACGAAAGGAGAGAAAGCCAGGAATGTAGGGCATGGTGGTAGCAATACGCGCCACCTTGTACTCCACCAGCTCAAGCGAGGGATATTTCAGTACCACCATCGCCGCTCGCGTCACGTCCCCACCCTGCTCAAACCCGACGTCCGCCCCACCGATAAACTGCGGGGGATCCTTATCCAGACGATCCTCGCGGATCACGGATGAAGCCAGTTCTATTTGTTGGGCGCGTAATGACGCGAGATCCATAGCGATTCCTTACTTGTGGTATTGCGCAGAAAGTCGGTGTACCGCCTCCACAAACGCGCCAGCGTGTTCTGGCGGCACGTCCTGATGAATACCGTGTCCGAGGTTAAAGACGTGCCCTTCCCCCTGGCCGAAGCCGGCGAGAATCGTTGCCACCTCTTCTTCAATGCGAGCTGGCTGTGCATAGAGCATGGACGGATCCATATTGCCCTGCAGCGCCACCTTGTCACCCACGCGACGGCGCGCATCAGCGATATCGGTAGTCCAGTCCAGCCCAAGGGCGTCACAGCCCGTTGCTGCCATCGCTTCGAGCCACTGACCGCCACCTTTGGTGAACAGCGTTACCGGTACGCGACGGCCTTCGTTTTCACGCAGCAAACCATCGACGATTTTGTGCATGTAATAGAGCGAGAACTGCTGATAATCGCGTCCGGTGAGTACGCCGCCCCAGGTGTCGAAAATCATCACCGACTGCGCACCCGCTTTAATCTGTGCGTTCAGGTAGAGAGTGACGCTTTTCGCCAGCTTGTCGAGCAACGCATGCAACGCCAGCGGCTCCGCGTACATCATCTTTTTAATCACGGTGAAAGCCTTGCTGCTGCCACCTTCAACCATGTAAGTCGCCAGCGTCCACGGACTGCCGGAGAAACCGATCAGCGGCACTTCACCTTTCAGCTCACGGCGAATGGTGCGCACAGCGTTCATGACATAGCCCAGCTCATCTTCAGGATCGGGAACAGGCAGCTTATCAACGTCGGCTTTACTCTTGATCGGTGAAGTAAAACGTGGGCCTTCACCAGTTTCAAAATAGAGCCCAAGGCCCATCGCATCCGGGATGGTCAGAATGTCCGAAAAGAGAATGGCGGCATCCAGCGGGAAGCGGCGCAGCGGCTGGAGCGTCACTTCACAGGCCAGCTCAGCATTTTTGCACAGCGACATAAAATCGCCCGCCTGCGCACGCGTGGCTTTGTACTCTGGCAGATAACGTCCCGCCTGGCGCATCATCCACACCGGGGTGACATCAACGGGCTGGCGCAGCAGCGCACGCAGATAACGATCGTTCTTCAGTTCGGTCATTTTTGCAGTTCCTTAAGCGTCATGGCCTCAGTGTAACACTACTCATACTCGGCCCGACACATTGCCACGGTATCTTCTATTAGCCGACGCGCCACCGTACCTGGCGGTGGTAACAGAGGTAAATCGTCATACCGATACCAGTTTGCTTCCAGTAACTCTTTCTGGTCGATGACGATGTCCCCGCTATCGTATTCGGCCATAAATGCCGTCATCAGTGACTGCGGGAACGGCCATGGCTGAGAGGTAACATAGCGCAGGTTCTTCACTTTAATCCCGCTCTCCTCCATCACTTCGCGCGCCACCGCCTGCTCCAGCGTTTCGCCCACTTCGACAAACCCGGCCAGCACAGTGTGAATGCCGTTACGGTGACGGGTATGTTGCGCCAGCAGGATGGAATCCTCGCGACGGATAGCGACGATAATGCACGGCGCGATCTGCGGATAGTAGCGTTCACGGCAGTGACTGCAGAGCATCGCCCACTCGGTTTTGCTCGGGTGCATGGTATGCCCGCAGTAACCGCAGTATTTATGCGAACGATAAAACTCCGCCAGCTGTACGCCACGGCCCGCCAGCTGGAACAGCCCCACATCAAGATCCAGCACCTGACGAACCGATCCCATGTCCTGACGGCGAGCCTGCTGGACCATCCACACGGGATCGCCCTGCCACTCGCCGATCTTCAGTGCGGGCAGACCAACAAGGTCGAAGGTCTCTGCAGCACCATAGGGAATTTCCCCGACGGGGAGCCATAATTTTTGTTCGTGACTGACGATCCACCAACCAAGATCTGATTTTTCAATAATACGATCCATATCTATTGCACTACCTTCGCTTCACTGACATGTTGTTAGCATCGTGGTTACATTTTGGATAAGCAGATTCAATTCTAAACTTTGCGGAGTCGAACATGTTAAACCAGCTAGAAAGCCTGACTGAGCGCGTTAGAGGAAGTAACAAACTGGTGGATCGCTGGCTACATGTGCGCAAGCATCTACTCGTGGCTTATTACAATCTGGTCGGTATTAAGCCTGGCAAAGAATCGTTTATGCGTCTGAATGAAAAAGCGCTGGATGATTTTTGTCAGAGCCTGGTCGACTACCTGTCCGACGGCCATTTCAATATTTATGAACGCATTATCCGCGAAATGGAAGGGACAACACCGTATTTAGCGGCCAGCAAACTCTATCCGCTGCTGGAAGCCAACACCCAGCAGATCATGGACTACTACGATTCCACACTTGAGAATGCGATCGATCACGATAACTATCTTGAGTTTCAGCAGGCGCTTTCCGACCTTGGCGAAGCGCTGGAAGAGCGATTCACACTGGAAGATAAGCTGATCGCCCTCGTGCTGGATAGCAATCTCAGTGCAAGCAACGAAGATAACATCGCGCGCCCTGCTTGAGTTCTTAATCGTTAACGAGTAATTTACAAACATTCGCCCCTCTCACGAGGGGGATTTTTCTTGTCGGAGTGCCCAGCGTTTGCAAAAACGCGGGCTGAGACCGTTAATTCGGGATCCGCGGAACCTGATCAGGTTAATACCTGCGAAGGGAACAAGAGTCACACTGCTGTTGAATCGCCTGCGGGCGATCTTCTCTTGCTTCATCCGTCGTCTGACAAGCCATGTCCTTCACTTTTGGAATGAGCTATGTCTACCACTAAACTGACCCGCCGCGAACAGCGCGCACACGCCCAACACTTCATTGATACCCTGGAAGGCACCGCTTTCCCGAACTCTAAACGCATCTACATCACCGGCTCTCAGGCGGATATCCGCGTGCCGATGCGTGAAATTCAGCTTAGCCCAACACTTATCGGCGGCAGCAAAGATAACCCGCAGTATGAAGACAACGAAGCTGTTCCGGTGTATGACACCTCCGGCCCATACGGTGACCCTGAAATTGCGATCAACGTTCAGAAAGGCCTGGCTAAACTGCGCCAGCCGTGGATCGACGCCCGTCAGGACAGCGAAGAGCTAAACGAGCAAAGTTCCGCCTACACCAAAGAGCGCCTGGCCGACGACGGTCTGGACGAGCTGCGCTTCACCGGCCTTCTGACACCGAAACGAGCTAAAGCAGGCAAATGCGTGACCCAACTGCACTACGCTCGTCAGGGGATCGTCACCCCCGAAATGGAGTTCATCGCCATTCGCGAAAACATGGGCCGTGAGCGCATCCGTAGCGAAATTCTGCGCCACCAGCATCCGGGAGAAGGTTTTGGCGCTCGCCTGCCGGAAAACATTACGCCGGAATTTGTGCGTGATGAAGTCGCCGCTGGCCGCGCGATTATCCCTGCCAACATCAATCACCCGGAATCTGAGCCAATGATTATCGGCCGTAATTTCCTGGTGAAGGTCAACGCTAACATCGGTAACTCTGCTGTTACTTCCTCCATCGAAGAAGAGGTGGAAAAACTGGTCTGGTCGACGCGCTGGGGTGCGGACACGGTGATGGATCTCTCTACTGGCCGTTATATTCACGAAACCCGCGAATGGATCCTGCGTAACAGCCCGGTACCAATCGGGACGGTGCCTGTGTATCAGGCACTGGAGAAGGTAAATGGCATTGCCGAAGATCTTACCTGGGAGGCCTTCCGCGACACGTTACTGGAACAGGCTGAACAGGGTGTGGACTACTTCACTATTCACGCAGGTGTACTACTGCGCTACGTGCCGATGACGGCGAAACGTCTGACCGGTATTGTCTCGCGCGGCGGTTCCATCATGGCGAAGTGGTGTCTCTCCCATCATCAGGAAAACTTCCTCTACGAACACTTCCGTGAAATCTGCGAAATCTGCGCCGCTTACGATGTCTCCCTGTCGCTCGGCGACGGCCTGCGTCCTGGCTCTATCCGCGATGCCAATGACGAAGCGCAGTTTGCCGAACTGCACACGCTGGGCGAACTGACCAAAATCGCCTGGGAATATGACGTACAGGTGATGATTGAAGGCCCGGGACATGTACCAATGCAGATGATCCGTCGCAACATGACCGAAGAGCTGGAGCACTGCCACGAAGCGCCGTTCTACACCCTCGGACCATTGACCACCGATATCGCACCGGGCTACGACCACTTCACGTCGGGGATTGGTGCAGCGATGATCGGCTGGTTCGGCTGCGCCATGCTCTGCTACGTCACGCCGAAAGAGCACCTCGGCCTGCCGAACAAAGAGGACGTGAAGCAGGGTCTGATCACCTACAAAATTGCCGCTCACGCAGCCGATCTGGCGAAAGGCCACCCGGGAGCGCAAATCCGTGATAACGCCATGTCGAAAGCACGCTTCGAGTTCCGCTGGGAAGATCAGTTCAACCTGGCGCTCGACCCATTCACTGCCCGCGCCTATCACGACGAAACACTGCCGCAGGAATCGGGCAAGGTGGCACACTTCTGCTCCATGTGCGGGCCGAAATTCTGCTCGATGAAAATCAGCCAGGAGGTACGTGACTACGCCGCCACGCAAACCATCGAAGTGGGCATGGCGGATATGTCAGAAACCTTCCGCGCCAAAGGTGGTGAAATCTACCTCAAAAAAGAGGAGGCGTAATGTACCAGCCCGATTTCCCACCAGTGCCCTTCCGTTTAGGGCTCTATCCGGTGGTGGACAGCGTGGAATGGATAGAGCGCCTGCTTGCGGCGGGCGTTCGCACAATCCAGCTACGCATTAAAGATAAACACGATGAAGAGGTAGAGGCGGATGTGGTTTCTGCCATCGCGCTGGGACGTCGCTATGATGCCCGCCTGTTTATCAACGACTACTGGCGACTGGCGATCAAACACCGGGCTTACGGCGTGCATCTGGGTCAGGAAGACCTTGAGACGACCGACCTCAATGCGATCCGCGATGCAGGGCTGCGTCTGGGGGTGTCAACGCATGACGATATGGAGATCGACGTCGCGCTGACCGCCCGCCCCTCTTACATCGCTCTCGGCCACGTCTTCCCGACCCAAACCAAGCAGATGCCCTCTGCACCGCAAGGTCTGACGCAGCTGGCGAGTCATGTTGAACGCCTTGCCGATTACCCCACCGTTGCCATCGGCGGTATCAGCCTTGAACGTGCCCCGGCGGTGCTGGAGACCGGCGTCGGCAGCATTGCCGTCGTCAGCGCCATTACCCAGGCCGCAGACTGGCAGTCGGCCACTGAGCAGCTGTTACAGCTGGCAGGAGCAGGCGATGAATGATCGTGATTTTATGCGCTACAGCCGTCAGCTTCTGCTCGAGGATATCGCCATTGACGGGCAGCAAAAGCTGCTCGCCAGCCGGGTTCTGATTGTGGGTCTGGGCGGGTTAGGAGCCCCTGCCGCGCTCTATCTGGCAGGGGCGGGCGTCGGCACGCTGGTACTGGCCGATGACGACGACGTTCACCTCAGCAACCTGCAACGGCAAATTCTCTTTACCACCGAGGATATTAACCAGCCTAAAGCGCAAATCACCCGCCAGCGGCTGAACCAGCTTAACCCGGACATCGAACTGATTGCCCTACAGCAACGGCTCAGCGGTGAAAGCCTGCAACGTGAAGTTGCCCTGGCCGACGTGGTGCTGGACTGCACCGACAATATGGCGACGCGTCAGGCAATCAACGCCGCCTGCGTGGCAAATAATACGCCGCTTATCACCGCCAGCGCGGTGGGTTTCGGTGGGCAGATGATGGTCCTGACTCCGCCGTGGTCGCAAGGCTGCTATCGCTGCCTGTGGCCGGATGATGCCGAGCCAACGCGCAACTGCAGGACGGCGGGCATTCTTGGTCCGGTGGTCGGTGTAATGGGCACAATGCAGGCGCTGGAAGCCATCAAGCTGCTCAGCGGCATGGAGACGGAACGCAATACGCTGCGCTTGTTTGATGCCCGCTCCAGCGGCTGGAGACAGCTGGCGCTTCACCGTGCCAACCACTGCCCGGTATGCGGAGGCCACGATGCGCATTCTGTTTAACGATGAGCCGATGAGCTGCGACGACGGGCTTACCGTTGCCGTTTTGCTCGATAAATTGCGTCAGCTTAAACCAGGTACGGCGCTGGCGCTCAATCAACAGATCCTGCCGCGCGAGCAGTGGGAGCTTCAGCAGGTCAATGAAGGTGATCAGATCCTGCTGTTTCAGGTTATCGCAGGGGGCTGAGATGTTACGTATTGCCGACAAAGTCTTTGATTCACATCTGTTTACCGGAACCGGAAAGTTCGCCTCCCCACAGCTGATGGTGGATGCCATCCGGGAAAGCGGCAGCCAGTTGGTGACGCTGGCCATGAAGCGCGTGGACCTGCGTCACCACAGCGATGCCATTCTGGCACCTTTACTGGAAGCAGGCGTTACGCTGCTGCCCAATACGTCCGGTGCGAAAACGGCCGAGGAGGCGATTTTTGCCGCACAACTGGCGCGAGAAGCGCTCGGCACCCACTGGCTGAAGCTGGAAATTCACCCGGATGCCCGCTGGCTGCTACCTGACCCTATCGAAACGCTGAAAGCAGCCGAAAAACTGGTTCAGCAAGGGTTTATCGTTCTGCCTTACTGCGGAGCCGACCCCGTACTGTGCAAGCGTCTGGAAGAGGTCGGCTGTGCCGCCGTCATGCCGCTGGGCGCCCCTATCGGCTCCAATCAGGGACTGGAAACCCGCGCGATGCTTGAAATCATTATTGAGCAGGCCACCGTGCCAGTCGTTGTGGATGCGGGCATTGGCGTGCCCAGCCATGCTGCCCAGGCGCTGGAGATGGGTGCAGACGCTGTGCTGGTGAATACGGCCATCGCGGTGGCTGACGATCCGGTCATGATGGCGCGTGCGTTCCGCATGGCCGTAGAAGCCGGTGTGCTGGCAAGGGCGTCCGGCCCCGGCTCACGCAGTTTTCAGGCTCAGGCCACCAGCCCGTTGACCGGTTTTCTGGAGGCAATCTCATGAGCACGTTTACCGAGCGCTGGCGGCAGCTTAACTGGGACGACATTGCCCTGCGCATCAACAGCAAGACGGCTGCTGACGTGGAGCGAGCATTAAATGCCCGTCACCTCACCCGCGAGGATTTGATGGCCCTGCTCTCCCCGGCAGCCAGTGCATATCTTGAACCGATGGCACAGCGTGCTCAGAGGCTGACACGCCAGCGCTTTGGCAACACGGTGAGTTTTTACGTCCCGCTTTACCTCTCTAACCTGTGCGCCAATGACTGCACCTATTGCGGCTTCTCCATGAGCAACCGCATCAAGCGGAAAACGCTCAATGAGAGTGAAATTGCGCGTGAGTGTGCGGCCATTCGTGAAATGGGCTTTGAGCATCTTCTGCTGGTCACGGGTGAACATCAGGGGAAAGTGGGGATGGACTATTTTCGTCAGCACCTCCCCGTCATTCGTCGTCAGTTTGCCTCTTTGCAAATGGAAGTGCAGCCCCTGTCGCAGGATGAATACGCGGAGTTAAAAACGCTCGGGCTGGACGGGGTCATGGTCTATCAGGAAACCTACCACGAGGCGACATATGCCCGGCATCACCTCAAGGGAAAGAAACAGGACTTCTTTTTCCGGCTGGAGACACCGGACAGACTGGGACGCGCCGGGATCGACAAAATCGGTCTTGGGGCGCTGATCGGGCTATCGGATAGCTGGCGAGTAGATTGCTACATGGTGGCAGAACATCTGCTATGGCTCCAGCAACGCTACTGGCAGAGCCGTTACTCTATCTCCTTCCCCCGGCTGCGACCTTGCACGGGAGGGGTTGAACCGGCTTCTCTGATGGATGAGCGTCAACTGGTGCAAACCATCTGTGCATTCCGCCTGCTTGCTCCGGAGGTTGAGTTATCTCTCTCAACGCGCGAGTCCCCGGCGTTTCGCGATCGCGTGATCCCACTTGCGATCAACAACGTTAGCGCATTTTCCAAAACGCAGCCTGGCGGCTACGCCGACGACCATCCTGAGCTGGAGCAGTTTGCGCCACATGACGGGCGACGTCCGGAAGCAGTCGCTGCCGCTCTGACTGAACAGGGTCTACAGCCTGTCTGGAAAGACTGGGACAGCTGGCTGGGAAGAGCCTCGCAATTGCGTTGAAACGCACTGCAACCCGGGGAAAAATTGTCGAGACGCTTCGGAGAGTCACAACCGGATGATTGTCAGCAATCGTCCGGTTTTTTATTGTCTCAAGGCCAGCAACGGACGCTGGCCAGGGCGAAAAGCTTCTTCCTCGTTTCGCCCTGCCTCTGCCTGAATCCAGAATGTTCATAAGTAATTTCTTAGTGATTCTTAATATAAATCATCTCGTCTGAAACCGTACATCGTATAATTCACAGCCAATCGCAGGACAGCGACTATGCTGAGAGGATATCGGCAGACAAAAAGCATTCACCATCAGGATCGATGTACAACTCATGGCACTTCACAGCAAAAAACTCTCTTTCACCCGGCCAATTATGCTCAGTTTCGCGGGGATCCTCTGCAGTTTTGTGCTAATCGCGGTCGCGGTGACGCTTTCGCAGAGAAAGGATTTTCTTGAGGATTATCATAAGATTAATAGCAATTTCACGCATAACCTGGCAGTGAATTACACCGAGTCTATCCTGCGTGAAAATGACTATATCCTTGGGCGTTCCGCAATGTACTTCGCGCGCGACGACAAGCTAAACGAGACGTTAAACGTCAACCCAACACAGGGACTGCAGATGATGATGTATTTGCAGAACCTGATGCCGACCGTATCCTCCATTTCGCTGGCGGACACGCAGGGGAATTATCTGCGAGCACCGGAAGTGCTCCCTACGGATAAGAGCAAAACTTTCGATCCCCGAACTCGGCCGTGGTTTGTCGCCCAGGCGGAAGCCAGTATCTTCAGCCACTATACTAGCCCCTATATGGACTACTTCACTGGCCATCCGACGGTAACACTCTATAAGCCCTTGATTTCACCTGAAGGCAGGCTGAAGGGAACCATCGCTTTTGATCTCGATTTGACATCAATGGGCTATACCCTGCGTCAGATGGTGGCTCCCGTTCAGGGGGAATTCTTCATCGTCGAACGCGACGGTGCTGTGGTGCTGCACCCGGATACCGGCGCGCTCTTCAAAAAGTACGTGAGCGAAGCGCTGATGGACAAAATGACCAGCGGTGAAGGCCATATTTACGACAAGAAAAGTAACGCCTGGTATTACTATTACTCGTTTACCAACCCGGACTGGTTTGTTATCTACCGGGTATCGGGGGTAACACTCACCGATATCACTCGCCACGAAACAACGATTGTTGGCTGGGGGTTTGCCCTGGCGGCTATCGTCATCATTCTCTTTGGTTTATATCTGCGCCATGCATCGCGTACCGTGCTGATGCACATTATCAATGCAATCAAAACCGGTGATGTCGGCCAGGTTCCACGTCTGGAAGCGATGCTGAGCCACACTATCCAGTCCAATAAAGAGCGCGAAATGGCGTATGTGCGCCAGGCAACGCACGATGCACTGACGGGCTGCAAAAACCGCCGCGCATTCGATAGCGATGTGGCGGAACTGATGGATGCACACCAGCCTTTTGCAATGGCACTGGTGGACATTGATAACTTCAAGTCGATTAACGATACGCTGGGTCACTTGACCGGTGATATCGTCCTGCGCAGCGTGGCCCGCGAAGGGATCCAGATAATGCAGCCACATCACGTCTCGGTTTACCGTTATGGTGGGGAAGAATTCGCGGTAGTCTTCCAGGCTGAGCAGATTGCTTCCGCACTTTCATTACTTGAGGCGTGGCGTACCGCCGTAGAAAAACGCGTCTGGCGAGAAGAAAACCTGCGGGTAACGTTCAGTGGTGGTCTGGGAGAATGGCACCACGAACCGCTGGAGCAATTTGTAGGGAGCATTGATAACGCACTCTACAGCGCGAAGCAGCAGGGAAAAAATCGCATTATCCGCACGTCCATCAGCTAACCCTCACCTGTCACCTTGCCCGTTTCGACGGGCAAGCTGCTCACCAATGCAAAATTGTAACCGGTTTCAGAAAATCATCGGTTTCTTTGTGATGCCTCACACACAATCACGGTAAAGCGGTTGTTGAAGCGTTCTTCACGGGATAATTATCAATAAACACATGTAGATCGAGGCTGATTATGAAGAACATCGTTTTATGCTGTGCAGCGGGAATGTCAACCAGCATGCTGGTTCAACGTATGAAAGACGCCGCACAGAAAAAAGGGGTTGAAGTCACCATTAAAGCCGTTCCGGTTGCGGAGTTTAAAGACAATATCGCGACGGCCGACATCGTATTGCTGGGGCCGCAGGTTAAATACGAGCAGGCTAAACTTCAGGCGCAGGCCGACCCGCTGGGTAAACAGGTCGCGGTTATCGACATGATGGATTACGGCATGATGAAAGGCGAGGCCGTACTGGAAAAAGCGCTCAAACTGCTGGAGTCATAATGGAAGACTTAGAAACCACAATCATGGAACTGCTGGTCAACGCAGGTGCGGCACGCAGTGCTGCCCTTACGGCGTTGCAGATGGCACGTAAAGGTGACTTTGCCGAAGCCGAAAAAGCGATGGAAGAGTCGCGCGAATATGTGAAGCATGCGCACACGATTCAGACACAGCTTATTGGTCTTGATGAAGGTACCGGGAAGCTGCCGGTTAACCTGATCACCGTCCATTCTCAGGATCACCTGATGAACGCGATGGTCATTCAGGACCTGGCGGGCGATATGATAGAGCTGTACCGTCGGCTACCGCTGATTAACTGAAAAAAAGATATAAAAAAACCCGCCGAAGCGGGTTTTTTATTAGCTGAATCAACGATTACTCGTTGTCGGAACCACCCAGACCTGCATTCAGCAGTTCTGCCAGGCTCGCGGATGCATCTTCAGCAGTGACCTGCGGTGCAGCTGGCAGTTCGCCCGCAGCACGACGACGCATACGATCCTGATGGTACGCATAACCGGTACCAGCCGGGATCAGACGACCCACGATAACGTTCTCTTTCAGACCGCGCAGTTCATCACGTTTACCTGCAACAGCCGCTTCGGTCAGGACACGCGTAGTTTCCTGGAACGATGCTGCAGAGATGAAGGACTCGGTTGCCAGAGACGCTTTGGTGATACCCAGCAGATCGCGTGCGAAGGTCGCACCGATTTTGCCGTTCGCTTCCAGATCGCGGTTAGCGATCTTAACGCGAGAGTATTCAACCTGCTCGCCTTCCAGGAACTCAGAGCTACCTGCGTTTTCGATGGTTGCTTTACGCAGCATCTGACGAACGATAACTTCGATGTGTTTATCGTTAATCTTAACGCCCTGCAGACGGTATACGTCCTGTACTTCGTTAACGATGTAACGAGTAACAGCATGCACACCACGCAGACGCAGGATATCGTGCGGCGCTTCTGGACCGTCGGAAACCACGTCACCACGTTCTACACGTTCACCTTCGAACACGTTGAGCTGACGCCACTTAGGAATCATCTCTTCGTACGGCTCGCTGCCATCGACTGGAGTGATAACCAGACGGCGTTTACCTTTGGTCTCTTTACCGAAGGAGATGATACCGCTGATTTCAGCCAGGATTGCCGGCTCTTTCGGACGACGTGCTTCGAACAGATCCGCAACGCGTGGCAGACCACCGGTGATGTCCTTGGTACCGCCGGATTCCTGAGGAATACGCGCCAGGGTGTCACCAGAGCTGATCTGTACGCCATCTTCCAGCTGTACAATCGCTTTACCTGGCAGGAAGTACTGCGCAGGCATATCGGTACCAGGGATCAGAACGTCGTTACCCTGAGCATCAACGATTTTCAGTGCCGGACGCAGGTCTTTACCACCAGTAGTACGCTCTGCAGAATCCAGAACCACCAGAGAAGACAGACCGGTCAGCTCGTCAGTCTGACGAGTAATGGTCTGGCCGTCGATCATGTCAGTGAAGCGGATGAAACCACTTACTTCGGTG
Organism: Pantoea sp. LS15; assembly: GCF_012241585.1. Lineage (NCBI taxonomy): Bacteria > Pseudomonadati > Pseudomonadota > Gammaproteobacteria > Enterobacterales > Erwiniaceae > Pantoea > Pantoea sp. LS15. The sequence continues at coordinate 11,357 of NZ_JAAVXA010000023.1, read as the reverse complement.
ATAACTGGCATGGTGTGTGGATCCCAGTTTGCAACGGTTTCACCGCCGGCAACCTGCTCACCATCACCTTTCGCCATAACAGCACCGTAAGGTACTTTATAGCTCTCTTTGGTACGACCTAATTCGTCGATCAGTTTCAGCTCGGTGTTACGAGAGGTCACAACCAGCTTGCCTGCGGAGTTAACAACAGACTTCGCGTTGCTGAGCTTGATGCTACCTTTGTTTTTCACCTGGATGCTGGATTCAGCAGCCGCACGAGATGCCGCACCACCGATGTGGAACGTACGCATCGTCAGCTGTGTACCCGGCTCACCGATGGACTGTGCCGCGATAACACCGATTGCTTCACCTTTGTTGATGATGTGGCCACGCGCCAGGTCACGACCATAGCAGTGCGCACATACACCAAAGTCGGTGTCACAGGATACAACGGAACGTACTTTCACTGAGTCAACAGAGTTTGCTTCCAGCAGGTCACACCACTGTTCGTGCAGCAGCGTATTGCGTGGAACCAGAATGTCTGCAGTACCCGGCTTCAGAATGTCTTCCGCTGTTACACGACCCAGTACGCGATCGCGCAGTGGCTCTTTAACATCACCACCCTCGATAACCGGGGTCATGGTGATACCTTCGAGGGTGCCACAATCGTCTTCGGTCACAACCAGATCCTGCGCAACGTCAACCAGACGACGCGTCAGATAACCGGAGTTCGCTGTTTTCAGTGCGGTATCCGCCAGACCTTTACGAGCACCGTGAGTAGAGATGAAGTACTGGAGTACGTTCAGACCTTCACGGAAGTTCGCGGTGATTGGCGTTTCGATGATGGAGCCATCTGGCTTCGCCATCAGACCACGCATACCTGCCAGCTGACGAATCTGTGCAGCAGAACCACGCGCACCGGAGTCGGCCATCATGTAGATGCTGTTGAAGGAAACCTGCTGTTCTTCAACGCCGTCACGGTTAATCACGGTTTCGGTCTGCAGGTTATCCATCATCGCCTTGGATACACGATCGTTCGCCGCAGCCCAGATATCGATAACTTTGTTATAGCGTTCGCCCGCGGTTACCAGACCAGACTGGAACTGCTCCTGGATCTCAGCAACTTCGGCTTCCGCTTCAGAGATGATCTCGTGTTTCTTCTCTGGGATGACCATGTCATCAATACCAACAGATGCACCTGAACGCGCTGCATAAGCAAAGCCGGTATACATTGTCTGGTCAGCGAAGATTACGGTCGGCTTCAGACCCAGAATGCGGTAACAGGTGTTCAGCATTTTGGAGATCGCTTTCTTGCCCAGCGCCTGGTTGACGATGGAGAAAGGCAGACCCTTCGGTACGATCATCCACAGAATGGCACGACCAACAGTCGTGTCTTTCAGGCTGGTTTTCGCAACGAACTCGCCGTTTTCATCTTTTTCGTATTCGGTGATACGCACTTTAACGCGCGCATGCAGAGAGGCCAGGCCAGCGCGATAAATACGCTCAGCTTCTTTCGGGCCAGTCAGCACCATGCCTTCGCCTTTGGCGTTAACACAGTCACGGGTCATGTAGTACAGACCCAATACAACGTCCTGAGAAGGAACGATGATTGGCTCACCGTTCGCTGGAGACAGGATGTTGTTGGTAGACATCATCAGCGCACGCGCTTCCAGCTGGGCTTCCAGCGTCAGCGGTACGTGAACAGCCATCTGGTCACCATCGAAGTCGGCGTTATATGCCGCACAAACCAGCGGGTGCAGCTGGATAGCTTTACCTTCGATCAGTACTGGCTCAAATGCCTGGATACCCAGACGGTGCAGGGTTGGTGCACGGTTCAGCAGTACCGGGTGTTCGCGGATAACTTCGTCCAGGATATCCCAAACGACAGCTTCTTCACGCTCAACCATTTTCTTAGCGGCTTTGATGGTGGTGGCCAGGCCACGCAGCTCCAGCTTGCCGTAGATGAACGGTTTGAACAGCTCCAGTGCCATTTTCTTAGGCAGACCGCACTGATGCAGACGCAGGTATGGACCTACGGTGATTACAGAACGACCGGAGTAGTCAACACGCTTCCCGAGCAGGTTCTGACGGAAACGACCCTGCTTACCTTTGATCATGTCGGCCAAAGATTTCAGAGGACGTTTGTTAGAACCGGTGATCGCACGACCGCGACGACCGTTATCCAGCAGGGCATCTACCGCTTCCTGCAGCATACGTTTTTCGTTGCGTACGATGATATCCGGCGCAGCCAGATCCAGCAGACGTTTCAGACGGTTGTTACGGTTAATGACGCGACGATACAGATCGTTCAGGTCAGAAGTCGCGAAACGACCACCATCCAGCGGAACCAGTGGACGCAGATCTGGCGGCAGAACCGGCAGAACGGTCAGGATCATCCACTCTGGTTTGTTACCAGACTGAACGAACGCTTCCAGCAGTTTGATACGCTTGGTCAGCTTTTTACGCTTGGTTTCGGAGTTGGTTTCGTTCAGCTCTTCACGCAGCTGCTCGCACTCTTGCTCCAGATCCATGCTCTTCAGCAGGGCCTGAATAGCTTCCGCACCCATCTTCGCGTCGAATTCGTCACCGAACTCTTCCAGCGCGTCCAGATACTGCTCTTCAGTCAGGATCTGGTGACGTTCCAGGTTCGTCATCCCGCCTTCGATAACCACATAAGATTCGAAGTACAGAACACGTTCGATATCGCGCAGCGGCATATCCAGCAGCAGACCGATACGGGACGGCAGAGATTTCAGGAACCAGATGTGAGCGGTTGGAGATGCCAGCTCGATGTGGCCCATGCGCTCACGGCGCACTTTGGTCTGGGTCACTTCAACGCCGCACTTCTCACAGATCACACCGCGGTGTTTCAGGCGCTTGTACTTACCGCACAGGCACTCGTAGTCTTTTACTGGCCCGAAAATACGCGCACAGAAAAGGCCGTCACGCTCAGGTTTGAACGTACGGTAGTTGATGGTTTCCGGCTTTTTAACTTCACCGAACGACCATGAACGGATCATGTCTGGCGAAGCCAGAGCAATTTTGATCGCATCAAACTCTTCGGTTTTAGTCTGCGCTTTCAGAAACTTTAATAAATCTTTCACGGATTTGCTCCCGTCGGAGTTAGCACAATCCGGTGCCGGGGGTTAACCCGGCACCAGTGACCTGTTTGAGCGAGAATTACTCGTCTTCCAGTTCGATGTTGATACCCAGCGAACGAATCTCTTTCAACAGTACGTTGAAGGATTCTGGCATGCCCGGTTCCATCTGATGGTTGCCGTCCACGATGTTTTTATACATCTTGGTACGACCGTTCACGTCATCAGACTTAACGGTGAGCATTTCCTGCAGGGTGTATGCCGCGCCGTATGCTTCCAGCGCCCACACTTCCATCTCCCCGAAGCGCTGACCACCGAACTGTGCCTTACCACCCAGCGGCTGCTGAGTAACCAGGCTGTAAGAACCGGTAGAACGAGCGTGCATTTTGTCGTCGACCAGGTGGTTCAGTTTCAGCATGTACATGTAACCTACGGTTACTGGACGCTCGAACTGTTCACCGGTACGGCCGTCAAACAGCGTAATCTGACCAGACGTTGGCAGACCACCCAGTTGCAGCAGCTCTTTAATTTCAGCTTCTTTTGCACCGTCGAATACCGGCGTTGCAATTGGCATACCTTTGCGCAGGTTCTCTGCCAGACGCAGCACTTCTTCATCGCTGAAGGTGTTCAGGTCGACTTTCTGACGCACGTCGGTACCCAGATCGTAGGCACGCTGGATGAATTCGCGCAGTTTCGCGACTTCCTGCTGCTGTTTCAGCATGGCGTTAATCTTGTCGCCAATACCTTTTGCAGCCATACCCAGGTGGGTTTCCAGAATCTGACCGATGTTCATACGAGACGGTACGCCCAGTGGGTTCAGTACGATATCTACCGGCGTACCGTTAGCATCGTGCGGCATATCTTCGATCGGGTTGATCTTAGAGATAACACCCTTGTTACCGTGACGACCTGCCATCTTATCACCAGGCTGGATCTGACGTTTAACAGCCAGATACACCTTAACAATCTTCAGCACGCCTGGTGCCAGATCGTCGCCCTGAGTGATTTTGCGGCGTTTCGCTTCGAGTTTTTTCTCGAACTCGTGTTTCAGTTCGTCATACTGCTCAGCCAGTTGTTCCAGCTGATTTTGTTTCTCTTCGTCGGTCAGGCCCAGTTCCAGCCAGCGATCGCGTGGCAGTTTGTCGAGCTTCTCAGCTTCAACGCCACCGGCAACCAGCACCGCATAAATACGGCTGAACAGACCTGCTTCGAGGATCTGCAGTTCTTCAGACAGGTCTTTCTTAGCCTGTTTGAGCTGCATCTCTTCGATTTCCAGCGCACGCTTATCTTTTTCAACACCATCACGGGTGAAGACCTGAACGTCGATAACCGTACCGGAAACACCGTTTGGTACGCGCAGAGAAGAGTCTTTAACGTCAGACGCTTTCTCACCGAAGATTGCACGCAGCAGTTTCTCTTCTGGCGTCAGCTGGGTTTCACCTTTCGGCGTTACCTTACCAACCAGAATGTCGCCGCCGGTCACTTCCGCACCGATGTAAACAATACCGGATTCATCCAGTTTAGAGAGCGCAGCTTCACCCACGTTAGGGATGTCAGCGGTGATCTCTTCTGGCCCCAGCTTGGTGTCACGGGACACACATGCCAGTTCCTGAATATGGATGGTGGTGAAACGATCTTCCTGAACCACACGCTCGGAGACGAGGATGGAGTCTTCGAAGTTGTAACCGTTCCACGGCATGAACGCTACGCGCATGTTCTGACCGAGCGCCAGTTCACCGAGGTCGGTGGACGGACCGTCTGCCAGCACGTCGCCGCGCTCAACTGGCTCACCCAGAGATACGCAAGGCATCTGGTTGATACAGGTGTTCTGGTTAGAACGGGTGTATTTGGTCAGGTTATAAATGTCGATACCTGCTTCGCCCGGGTACATCTCGTCTTCGTTAACTTTGATAACGATACGGGAGGCATCCACGTACTGAACAGTACCGCCACGTTTAGCAACCGCAGTAACACCGGAATCAACGGCAACAGCACGTTCCATACCAGTACCAACCAGCGGCTTATCAGCACGCAGAGTTGGAACGGCCTGACGTTGCATGTTCGCACCCATCAATGCACGGTTGGCGTCATCGTGTTCCAGGAACGGGATCAGGGACGCACCGACGGATACCACCTGTTGGGTGGATACGTCCATGTAGTCAACCTGGTCGCGGCTGAACAAGCTGGATTCGCCTTTGCTACGGCAGGTAACCAGATCTTCTACAAAGTGGCCTTCGTCATCCAGGTTGGAGTTCGCCTGAGCGATAACGTAGTTGCCTTCTTCGATAGCAGACAGGTAATGAATCTCGTCGGTTACAACACCGTCGGTCACTTTACGGTACGGGGTCTCGAGGAAACCGTATTCGTTTGTCTGTGCGTACACGGACAGGGAGTTGATCAGACCGATGTTTGGACCTTCAGGCGTTTCGATTGGACATACGCGACCGTAGTGAGTCGGGTGTACGTCTCGAACTTCGAAGCCTGCGCGTTCACGGGTCAGACCGCCTGGGCCGAGTGCAGAGATACGACGCTTGTGCGTGATCTCAGACAGCGGGTTGTTCTGGTCCATGAACTGAGACAGCTGGCTGGAACCGAAGAACTCTTTCACTGCTGCAGAGATCGGCTTGGCGTTGATCATATCCTGAGGCATCAGGGTATCCAGATCGCCCAGAGACAGACGCTCTTTCACCGCACGCTCTACACGTACCAGGCCAACGCGGAACTGGTTTTCCGCCATTTCGCCAACGGAACGGATACGACGGTTGCCGAGGTGGTCGATATCATCCACTTCGCCTTTACCGTTACGGATATCAATGAGCTTCTTCATCACTTCGATGATGTCGTCTTTGCTCAGGATACCGGAACCTTCGATCTCATCGCGCAGCAGAGAACGGTTGAACTTCATACGACCAACCGCGGACAGATCGTAGCGGTCTTCGGAGAAGAACAGGTTCTCGAACAGGCTTTCAGCCGCTTCGCGAGTTGGTGGCTCACCAGGACGCATCATGCGGTAGATTTCAACCAGCGCACTCAGACGATCGGTCGTTGGGTCGACGCGGATAGTCTCAGAGATGTATGGACCGTGGTCCAGATCGTTGGTGAACAGCGTTTCGATACGTTTGTGGCCAGACTGGCTCAGCTTAGCCAGCAGATCCAGGCTCAGCTCCATGTTCGCCGGGCAGATCAGCTCGCCAGTTGATTCATCAACGTAATCTTTCGCGGCTACTTTTCCTGCAATGTACTCAACTGGAACTTCGATGTGTTTGATATCATCTTTTTCCAGCTGGCGGATGTGGCGCGCGGTGATACGGCGACCTTTTTCCACATACACTTTGCCGTCGGCTTCGATGTCGAACGACGCGGTCTCACCACGCAGACGTTCCGGCACCAGCTCCATCTGCAGCTTGTTGTCGCGGATTTCAAAGATCACTTTCTCAAAGAACAGGTCCAGGATCTGCTCAGTGGTATATTGCAGCGCACGCAGAATGATGGTTGCAGGCAGTTTACGACGACGGTCGATACGGACAAACAGGTTGTCTTTTGGATCGAACTCGAAGTCCAGCCATGAACCACGGTAAGGAATGATGCGCGCGTTATACAGTACTTTACCGGAAGAGTGTGTTTTACCTTTATCGCTGTCGAAGAAGACGCCCGGGCTACGATGCAGCTGGGAAACGATAACACGCTCAGTACCGTTGATGACGAAAGTACCGTTGTCTGTCATGAGTGGAATTTCACCCATGTAGACTTCTTGTTCTTTAATGTCTTTTACGGTGCCTTCTGGCGCTTCGCGCTCATAGATCACCAGACGCAGTTTTACGCGCAGCGGTGCGGAATAGGTCACGCCACGGATCTGACATTCCTGAACGTCAAACACCGGCTCGCCAAGGCGATAGCTGACGTACTGCAGCTCGGAATTACCGCTGTAGCTCTGAATCGGGAACACGGAACGGAAGGCTGCTTCCAGACCGTACTGCCCTTCAGGATCTTGCTCGATAAACTTCTGGAACGAGTCAAGCTGGATAGAAAGGAGATATGGAATGTCCAGAACTTGTGGACGTTTACCAAAATCCTTACGAATACGTTTTTTCTCGGTATAGGAGTAAACCATAGGGTTCCTCAGCTCGCTGACAAGTCGACCCATCTGTCCGACGAAGGGACAGTTTGTGCAACACCATTTTGTGGACCGGAAAATTGAATACTTTCCGCAATACCTGTTGCTATCACGCTTAAACCATTTCGTTGCGATTTACACAGAGCGAGCACCCTGTCGCAATATATTAAGTCGTCGATAGAAACAAGCATTGTCAGGACAACCAGCAGTCAAACAGTGTGAAATGCTACTGATGCCTTACAGCGCAAAAAGGCTGGTGACTAAAAAGTCACCAGCCATCAGCCTAATTACTCAGGCTGCAACCAGAAAAGTTGGCTTATTTAACTTCAACTTCAGCGCCAGCTTCTTCCAGAGATTTTTTCAGTGCTTCTGCGTCGTCTTTGCTCACGCCTTCTTTCAGCGCAGCTGGAGCAGATTCTACCAGGTCTTTAGCTTCTTTCAGACCCAGGCCAGTTGCGCCACGTACTGCTTTGATAACAGCAACTTTGTTAGCGCCAGCAGCTTTCAGAATTACGTCGAATTCAGTTTTTTCTTCAGCAGCGTCAGCAGCTGGGCCAGCAGCAACAGCTACAGCGGCAGCAGCAGAAACACCGAATTTTTCTTCCATTGCAGAAATCAGTTCTACAACGTCCATTACGGACATAGCTGCAACTGCTTCAATGATTTGATCTTTAGTGATAGACATTTAAATTGTTCCTGAAAATCAGAATAAGTTTATACGTAAGCAAATGCTTTATAAAGACAACTGCGATTAAGCAGCTTCTTTCGCATCGCGAACAGCAGCCAGAGTGCGAACCAGTTTGCCAGCCGAAGCTTCTTTCATGGTTGCCATCAGGCGTGCAATTGCTTCTTCGTAGGTCGGCAGGGTTGCCAGGCGATCGATTTGCGATGCCGGGATCAACTCACCTTCAAAGGCTGCAGCTTTGACCTCAAATTTTGCATTCGCTTTCGCGAACTCTTTGAACAGACGAGCAGCAGCGCCCGGGTGTTCCATAGAGTATGCAATCAGGGTCGGACCAACAAACGTGTCTTTCAGGCACTCGAATGGAGTACCTTCAACTACGCGACGCAGCAGGGTGTTACGAACAACACGCATGTATACGCCAGCTTCACGACCTGCTTTACGCAGTTCAGTCATTTTGTCTACAGTAACGCCACGGGAATCCGCAACTACTGCAGACAGCGCGCCTTTGGCTACTTCGCTGACTTCAGCAACAATCGCTTGTTTGTCTTGAAGATTTAAAGCCATTAGCTTTGCTCCTGGATGTTTGCCGGAACTCATGTTCCGGAACTCACTTCACTCGACCCAACGGGAAGAGCGTCTAAATACGGTGAGCAGAAACAAGCCAGAGTATTCAAAAAATAATCTTAGCGTTCTGTCACCGTCTACGCAGGGGATTAAGTCTCTTACGAAACACCTGCGGTCTTCGACGGAGGCCTGGATAGGCCAGGCTCCAACGAACAAATCTTTTAGCCGCTAACTTTCGTTAGCAAACGTGGGGGTAAGATTGTAGACAAAATCACCGCCCACGTAAAGGCATTAGTTTGCAGCAGCGCTCAGGCCAGCCTGGTCAACTGCAACACCTGCACCCATGGTGGTGGAGATGCTAACTTTCTTGATGTACACGCCTTTCGCCTGAGTTGGTTTTGCTTTTTTCAGCGCAACCAGCAGAGCTTCCAGGTTTTCTTTCAGTTTGTCAGCGTCGAAGTCCACTTTACCGATGGTGGTGTGGATGATGCCGTTTTTGTCGTTACGATAACGAACCTGACCTGCTTTAGCGTTCTTAACCGCTTCAGCAACGTTAGGAGTAACGGTACCCACTTTCGGGTTTGGCATCAGGCCGCGTGGACCCAGAACCTGGCCCAGCTGGCCAACAACGCGCATTGCATCTGGAGATGCAATAACAACGTCAAAGTTCATTTCGCCTTTCTTGATCTGGTCAGCCAGATCTTCCATACCTACCAGTTCAGCGCCAGCAGCTTTAGCAGCTTCTGCGTTTGCACCCTGAGTAAATACAGCTACGCGAACGGAACGGCCAGTACCGTGTGGCAGTACAGTTGCACCACGAACGTTCTGATCAGATTTACGAGCATCGATGCCCAGGTTAACAGCAACGTCAACGCTTTCAACGAACTTAGCGGTAGCCAGTTCTTTCAGCAGAGCGATAGCTTCGTTGATGTCGTACTGTTTGGTCGCATCAACTTTGTCACGGATCACGGACATGCGCTTGGTCAGTTTAGCCATTTCTTAGTCCTCCACTACCAGGCCCATGGAACGTGCAGTACCTTCGATGGAGCGAGTCATCGCTTCAATGTCGGCACCAGTCATGTCGGCAGCTTTGGTCTGCGCGATTTCCTGCAGCTGAGCGCGGGAAATTTTACCCACTTTGTCTTTGTTCGGTTTACCGGAACCAGACTTGATACCAGCCGCTTTCTTCAGCAGAACAGCTGCTGGAGGGGTTTTGGTAACGAAAGTGAAAGAACGGTCAGCGTAAACAGTGATTACGACTGGGATTGGCAGACCTTTTTCCAGGGATTCAGTTTTTGCGTTGAACGCTTTACAGAATTCCATGATGTTCACACCCTGCTGACCCAGAGCTGGACCAACTGGTGGACTTGGGTTCGCCATACCAGCTGCAACCTGCAGCTTGACGTAGGCTTGTACTTTCTTAGCCATTCTAAAATCCTCTGATTGGGTGATAACGCCTCAGTGAGGCTCCCCGTGAATAAAATTCGTTTTACGGGCCGTGGCCCATAAAAACAAAAGGCGCGAAATTGTATTCCAATCTCGCGCCCTGTGCAACGTTTAAATCGTCGCTTTTTTGATCGCTGCTTAGGCTTTTTCTACCTGGGCAAAATCCAGTTCTACCGGGGTCGCACGACCGAAGATAGAAACAGAGACTTTCAGGCGGGACTTCTCGTAGTCCACTTCTTCAACCACGCCATTAAAGTCAGCAAACGGACCGTCATTAACACGAACCATTTCACCCGGTTCAAACAGCGTTTTCGGACGCGGCTTATCACCCACCTGCTGCAGGCGGTTCATAATCGCATCAACTTCTTTGTCGCTGATTGGCGCCGGACGGTCAGATGTGCCGCCGATAAAGCCCATCACGCGCGGTACGCTGCGCACAAGGTGCCAGCTCGCGTCGTTCATAACCATCTGAACCAGCACGTAACCCGGGAAGAATTTACGCTCGCTTTTGCGACGTTGGCCGCCACGGATCTCGACCACTTCTTCGGTCGGAACCATAACTTCGCCAAATAACTCTTCCATGTTGTGTAATTTGATATGCTCACGCAGCGACGTTGCTACGCGGCCTTCAAAACCGGAAAACGCCTGAACGACGTACCAGCGCTTTTTAGGGGCTTCAGACATCTCAGAACCTCAGGCCAGTGATAAAGGATACCAGGCGAACCAGAATACCATCCAGTCCCCACAGGATCAGTGACATTACAGCGGTAACCGCCGCTACGATCAGCGTGGTGTGCAATGTTTCCTGGCGAGTCGGCCAAATTACCTTGCGGACTTCGGTACGCGCTTCGCGAGCAAAAGCGACAGTCGCTTTGCCTTTCGTCGTCAACAGCGCGACACCACCCGCTGCAGCAATCAGAATTACCACTGCAAGCGCGCGTAGCGGCAGCATAATGTCACGATAAAGGTAGTTGCCGACAATCGCTACGATCAGCAGAACGGCTACTACTACCCATTTCATCGCTTCCAGGCCGCGCCCGCTCCCTTGAGCTTCGGTATTCGCACTCATAAACCAACCTGTCAGAAGTATTCTACAAACATTTTCACCCCGCGATCGCGAGGCAAACCAAATCGAAATGCTAATTCGCTTTTCGAATTATACGCTCTCTGCAGAGCCTGTCTCAGCAATGATTATGACAAAAATAATCACTGATGAGCCAGGTTCTGACGTGAAAGCGTGCAAAAAGGGCATCAAATGATGCCCTTTTATTGCGCATTGCGTCAAATGTTATCAGCAATTAGCCGAGAACTTTAGCAACCACGCCCGCGCCAACGGTACGGCCACCTTCACGGATTGCGAAACGCAGACCGTCGTCCATCGCGATTGGGTGGATCAGAGTCACAACCATCTTGATGTTGTCGCCTGGCATTACCATCTCTACGCCTTCTGGCAGTTCGATGGTACCGGTCA
>NZ_JAAVXA010000022.1:203-43008 GCF_012241585.1 Pantoea sp. LS15 | reverse complement strand
GTACATCCACTACTACAACAACGAACGAATCAAGCTAAAACTAAACGGCCTGAGTCCGGTACAATACCGAACTCAGGCCATGTCAGCCGCCAGTTAAGAAAGTGTCCAATATATGGGGTTCACTTCAAGAGGCGGCCTTAACGCTACTTGTCCTGCGCTGTCATAGTAAGAGCAATCAACACATTCGGTTCATCACTCTTTACTACGAGTACGCTGGCGACAATGAACGCAATACATAAATAGCGTTTCATTATGCGGTCCCTGCAGCTAACCGCTCCACCGTTCACCACCGGTGATAAGTCGGTGGACACAAGCCCTGGTGTTAGCCTGCTTTACGGTAGTGAATACACCTTTCCCTGGACCGATGCCCATGTGCGAGATGGCGGAAAGGGACGCTGTATCATAAAGAGCATCAACCGTGGCGTTAAGGTTTTCATAGACAAATAGGATTTTATAAAGGTTCTGAGGGGTTGCCCAAGGTTTAGACGAGAGTATGATGAAGTTCCTTGGTGTTAGTCTGTAATACTTCCCAACGGACCGCGAATCCCGAGGGACAAAAAAACCGCCACATTCCTGTTGGCGGTTTTTTTATGGCCCACGCTTACGGTTTTATTACTCAATATCCAGCGGATCTTCGGAAAGGATAATGCCGGTATTATCGGCGTAGAGATGGTCCCCGGAGAAGAAGGTCACGCCGCCGAAGTTAACGCGCACGTCGCTTTCACCAATGCCTTCACCCGCCGCTCCGACCGGAATGGCGGCGATGGCCTGAATACCAATATCCAGATCTTCAAGATCGTCTACCTGGCGCACGGAACCGTAAACCACAATCCCTTCCCACTCGTTTTGCACGGCAAGGCGAGCCAGTTCAGCATCAATAAGCGCGCGACGCACAGAACCCCCGCCATCAACTAACAGAACGCGGCCACGACCATTCTGTTCGAGCAGATCGTACAGCAACCCGTTGTCCTCGAAACATTTCACCGTGACGATTTGTCCGCCAAACGACGACCGCCCACCAAAGTTGGAGAACAGCGGTTCAACGACGTTGACATCTTCCTGGTAGATGTCACAAAGCTCGGAGGTATCGTATTTCATAGGTTTAACGCTCAGTTGCTGCGAATGTGTTCAGTATATCGTGCGAAATGCGTTGTTGGCAAAATCATCAATTGTTAATTGATATTTGTCAGCTAACGAAGTGTCTGGCTTAAGACAATCCCGATGACGAACAACAGGTTAGTCAGGAGTGCGCCTTTTACCGTGCGTTCCAGCATCGGTGGCATGGCTGCAGGGCTCAGTTCGCGCATGACAAATCGCGCCTGCTTAACTAGCAGAGGGGCGGCAAGTACAAACAGCCAGCCCCATACGCTGTGCAGCGAGATCAGGTTAAACAGTGCCAGGCAGACCAGCGCACCCATCAGCAGGCAGGCGTGGTAGCGGCGCGCGTTAACCGGACCCAGACGTACCGCCAGCGTGTTCTTACCGTTCTCACGATCGCTGTCGATATCGCGCAGGTTGTTGATGTTGAGCACTGCCGTCGCCAGCAGTCCGCAGGCGGTTGCAGGCAGGAATAGAGCAGGGATAAGGGTATGTGCCTGTAAGTACCAGCTCCCCATCACGCTCAGCCAGCCGAAGAACACCAGCACGGAAATATCACCCAGACCAATATAACCATAAGGACGCGTGCCGACGGTGTAGGTGATGGCCGCGACGATGGCCAATAAACCTAACACCAGGAAGCCAATAAAATCGCTGGTGGTTTTAGACGCCACCGTCACCAGTGCCAGACCCGATAAACAAATCAGCACCACGGTGATAATCAATGCGCGTTTCATCTGCGCCTGAGTAATCATCCCTTTCTGCATCCCGCGCAGTGGCCCGATACGGTCAGGTTTATCGCTGCCTTTTACTGCGTCACCATAATCGTTGGCGAGATTGGAGAGAATTTGCAGCAGGCCGGCGGTAATCAATGCCAGCGCGGCGACCAGCGGGTCAAAATAACCTTGCCACCAGGCAAGAGCCGTACCGACGACAATCGCAGCAAAGGCCAGAGGAAGTGTTTTAGGGCGCAGACTTTCGAGCCACGCCTGAGTACGGCTGATATCAGTCATAGTTATTTAGCCAATAAAAATGGGGGCATTAGCCCCCATTAAACGTGATGAGAATCCAGTAACCGCGATTATAGGATAAAACGGCTCAGATCTTCATCTGCCACTAACGCATCCAGATGTTTACTCACATATTCTGCGTCAATGGTAATAGTTTGACCGTTAAGGTCGCTCGCATCATAAGAGATATCTTCCACCAGACGTTCCAGCACGGTATGGAGACGACGCGCACCGATGTTCTCGGTGGTTTCGTTCACCTGCCATGCGGCCTGGGCGATACGTTTGATACCGTCTTGGGTGAACTCGAGGTTCACACCTTCGGTCGCCATCAGCGCTTTGTACTGTACGGTAGCAGAGGCATTTGGCTCGGTCAGGATACGTTCGAAATCTTCAGTGGTCAGCGCCTGCAGCTCAACGCGGATTGGCAGACGACCCTGCAATTCCGGGATCAGGTCAGACGGGCTGGCAACCTGGAATGCACCGGATGCGATAAACAGAATGTGGTCTGTTTTTACCATGCCGTGCTTAGTGGAAACGGTGCAGCCTTCAACCAGCGGCAGCAGGTCGCGCTGAACGCCTTCACGGGACACATCCGGGCCGGAGCTGTTGCCGCCACGTTTACAGATTTTATCGATTTCGTCGATAAACACGATACCGTGCTGCTCAACCGCTTCGATAGCATCCTGTTTCAGCTCTTCCGGGTTCACCAGTTTTGCCGCTTCTTCTTCGATAAGCAGCTTCATCGCGTCCTTGATTTTCAGCTTACGCGCTTTCTGCTTCTGGCCGCCCAGGTTCTGGAACATGGACTGCAACTGGCTGGTCATCTCCTCCATACCTGGAGGCGCCATGATTTCCACGCCCATCGGTGCGGCAGCGAGATCGATCTCAATCTCTTTATCATCCAGCTGGCCTTCACGCAGTTTTTTGCGGAACGCCTGACGTGCGGCTGAAGGTTCAGACTGTTGTTCAGCCTGGCCCCAGTTGTTTTTTGCCGGTGGGATCAACACGTCGAGAATGCGCTCTTCGGCCATCTCTTCTGCGCGGTAACGGTTTTTCTCAATCGCCTGAACGCGCACCATCTTGATAGCAGAATCGGTCAGATCGCGAATGATAGAATCCACTTCTTTACCGACATAACCCACTTCGGTGAACTTGGTGGCTTCAACTTTGATGAATGGCGCGTTCGCCAGTTTTGCCAGACGACGGGCGATTTCAGTTTTACCGACACCGGTCGGGCCGATCATCAGAATGTTTTTTGGTGTCACTTCGTGGCGCAGCTCTTCGTCAAGCTGCATGCGGCGCCAGCGGTTACGCAGGGCAATTGCCACGGAACGCTTGGCGTTATCCTGGCCGATAATGTGTTTGTTCAGTTCGCTGACAATTTCGCGTGGGGTCATTTCAGACATGGGAGATCCTTACGCTTTAGACGGTAATTCTTCGATGGTGTGGTTGTGGTTGGTATAAATGCAGATATCACCTGCAATATCCAATGCCTTCACCGCGATATCTCGCGCGTTCATGTCGGTATTTTCCAACAGCGCGCGGGCTGCAGCCTGGGCATAAGGGCCGCCAGAGCCGATGGCAATCAGGTCGTTTTCCGGCTGAATGACGTCGCCGTTACCGGTGATAATCAGCGACGCGGTTTCGTCGGCTACGGCCAGCAACGCTTCGAGCTTGCGCAGCATGCGGTCGGTACGCCAGTCTTTCGCCAGCTCAACGGCGGCTTTCACCAGATGACCCTGGTGCATTTCCAGTTTGCGTTCAAACAGTTCAAACAGCGTGAAGGCATCAGCGGTGCCGCCAGCAAAACCGGCGATCACTTTGTCGTTATAGAGACGACGTACTTTCTTCACGTTGCCTTTCATGACGGTATTACCCAGCGTGGCCTGGCCATCACCGGCGATTACCACATGGCCGTTACGGCGTACACTTACTATTGTTGTCACGAGCAGACCCCCTGGTTACAGAATCGGGAAACAGAAGCCCTGAGCCTGTGCTCAGGGCTGAATAGAATGATAGATGGGGGGGAAATTGGGGGTTTCAACCCCCGGATGCGAGTCGAATACAGTTTGTGTGACCGGCGACTTTCAAACGTGAAATGGTGCCATCAGCATTTTCTTTGCCTTTAACCGGGCCAATCACCACGCGATTCCAGCCATTGTTGGTGGTAATACGTGAATCAAACCCTTCAAAGGCCAGCTGTGCGCGCACCGTTTCCGCCTGCTCAGCACCTTTAAACGAACCGCACTGAACCATCCAGCGGCGCTCATCTTTTTTCTCCGCCGTCTGCTTCGGTGCATCGGTCTCTTTAGTGATCGGTGCGGCCTGCTGCGTTTTCGGCTGCTGAGCGGTGGTATGCGCTGGCGTCTGCAAGAGATCCTGATATGGCTGAGCCGTCTGCTTCTGCGGCTGAGCCTTCGGCTGTTGCTGAACCGGCTGGGACTGCACCGTACGCGTCTGCTGCTGGTAAGGCTGTTCCGTTACCCGCGGCTGTGCTTTCGGCTGCTGTACCGGCTGGGTTTGCGCCCACTGTTGTTGCTGTTGCTGCTGAATTTGCTGTTGCGCCTGACGTCGCTGTAACGTTTGCTGACGCTGTGCCGGAGTCTGTTCATTCCACGGAACTTCATTCAACTGTGTGGGTTGCTGGCGCATATCAGCCTGCATTTGTGCCAACAACTGACGCTGTTCATCCGTCAGCTGATTCGCATTCTGCACTTCTCCACCTGCGGAAGGCTCGGTTGGCGCACGTACGCCAGGCTGACGGCTTTCCAGCTCTTTGATATAGCGCCAGCGTTCTTCAGGCTTCGGAGGAAGACCGTTTCCGGCCACTTTGCTGGCCTGAAGCGCCTCAGACTCTTCTTTTTTATGGTGCGTAATAAAGTACAGTCCACCAATAAAGGCGACGACTACAGCCGCAGCAATAGCGACCATTGCTGGCGAGACAGCAGGCAGGTTACTCTGCTTTTTCCTTGAGCTACTCTTTTTGCGTCGCGAAGGTGCCGGCTGGCCGCGACGTACATAATCTCGTTGTGCCACTATCGTTTCGCTGTATTTATTCGTTCGTCAGTCCGCCATGTTACTTAAGCGGCGGGGCTTTGACCAGATAAGGGTGTCCTAAAGACGTTTACTTTAAGTCAATGCCTGGGTAGTGCCGCGAACAATCAGTTCGCAGTCCAGCAAACGCGAGCCGCTGCTAACTGTTTGACCGTGAAGCTGATCCAGCAGAAGAAGCATCGCTTCGCGGCCAATTTGATAGCGCGGCTGAGCGACCGTTGAGAGCGGCGGATCGCAAAATTCTGAAAGCGAAATATTATCGAATCCGATGATCGATAAATCTTTCGGTATCCGCAGACCACGACGTTTGGCATACGACAATGCACCCAACGCCATTACGTCGCTGTGACAGAATACGGCGGTGGGTGGCTCAGGCAGGTCCAGAAGTTTTTCCAGCGCCTGTCCACCCGCAGCGAAGGTGAAGTCACCACGAACAATATAGTGCGGATCGACAGTGACGCCGGTACGGCGCAGCGCCTGAACGTAACCCTGCAGGCGGTAGTGGCACAGTGGCATCTCTTCCGGCCCGGCAATGCAGCCAATACGTTTATGCCCCAATTCCTGGAGATAGTTGACGGCGTTGAATGCGGCGGTGAGGTTATCGATATGGACCGTCGGCAGCTCCAGCTCTGGCGCAAACTCGTTGGCCATGACCATCGGCGGTAAATTACGCTGCTCTTCAATGCTGGCATCAAACGGCAGGCGAGAGCCAAGCAGCAACATACCGTCGATCTGCTTGGTGATAATGAGGTCGATAAAGGTTTTTTCCTGCTGGTTCTGGTGCGCGCAGTCGCCAATCAGCACCAGATAACCCTGTTCAGCTGCGGTCACTTCAATACCGCGGATAATCTCGCTGAAAAAGGGATCGCAGATGTCCGGCACAATCACCAGGATGGTGCGCGACTCATTGCGCTTGACGTTACGCCCCATCGCCTGTGGAAAATAGCCCACTTCCAGCGCAGCCTGCTCAACCCGGTTGCGGGTCGCCTGGGAGACTTTATCCGGATTCATTAATGCGCGGGATACCGTTGCCGTAGAGACTTGTGCTTTCTGGGCAACGTCTTTCATGGTCGCCGGTGCAACCTCTTTGCTGGACTTCAACGTCTTCTCCTCGCCTGAACACCGAACTTCTGACATCACCATTTTTACAGATAGTTAATGGAATCGGTTACAGAATTTTCATAAAAAGTGTGAGGAACGTTAAATTTTTCGATCCGTCTTCAGCCTTCGATGGGATCGACGTCCAGTACCCACTTCACTTTTCGCGCTTCCGGAAGGGTGTTAATCAGTACCAGCGCGCCGCTGACGATATGCTGAAGACGAATTCTCGAGGGGTGCTGGAGCAAAATTTGCCAGCGAAAACGTCCGCCGCGTTTCGGAGCCAGTGCCGGAACCGGGCCCAGGATCCACAGCTGGTTATCCACCAGTGGACTGGCCTGCAGGAGGTTTCTCAGCTGCTGCAGGAAAAGAGGGGCCTGTTGGTTGTTATGATCTTCTGCACGAATGATCACGTGGCTGGTCCACGGCGGCAGCTGCAGGGTCTGGCGTTCTGCCAGCGCCTGTTCAGCAAAAGCATCGTAGCCTTTGTGTAGCAGGGTCTGGAGTAACGGGTGTTCAGGGTGGTGCGTTTGCAGAACCACTTCACCCTGTTTGCCCGCGCGTCCGGCACGACCGGCGACCTGGGTATAAAGCTGGGCAAAGCGTTCCGCGGAACGGAAGTCTGCTGAGAAGAGTGCGCCGTCGACATCCAGCAGGGCAACCAGCGTTACATCAGGGAAATGATGCCCTTTCGCCAGCATCTGGGTGCCAATCAAAATGCGGGCACCGCCACGATGCACTTCCGCCAGTTGCTGTTCCAGCGCGCCTTTGCGGCTGGTGGTGTCCCGGTCGATGCGGGAGAGAGGTACGCCAGGGAAGAAGGGGGCAAGAGCCTGTTCCAGCTGTTCCGTTCCCAGACCCACCGGCACGATATGCGTTGAGCCACACGAAGGACACTGGCGTGGAACAGGGCGCTGGCTGTCGCAGTGGTGGCAGCGCAAATGACGCTGGGCCTGATGGAAAGTGTAGTAATGGTCGCAGCGCGGGCACTCGGCAATCCAGCCGCAGTCGTGGCACAGCAGGGCTGGCGCAAATCCGCGTCGGTTGAGAAACAGAATGACCTGGTTCCCGGCCTGCAAATGCTGGCGCATCCGGGTGATAAGTGCGGGTGCTAACCCCGCCTGCACCTGCTGGCCTTTCAGATCCAGTACGTGCTGAATGGCCGGACGCGCATTTCCCGCGCGACGCGTCAGGCGCAGCATATGGTATTTACGCTGGCGCACGTTGTGTAGCGTTTCGAGCGCCGGTGTGGCGGAGCCGAGAATAATAGGGATTTGCTCACTGTGAGCACGATAAACCGCCAGATCACGGGCGTGATAGCGCCAGCCTTCCTGTTGTTTATAGGAGCTGTCGTGCTCTTCATCGATCACGATAACGCCGAGATTTTTAAACGGTGTAAACAGCGACGAACGGGTGCCGATCACAATCGCTGCTTCACCGTTTTTCGCTTTCAGCCAGGCGCTGAGGCGCTCGCTGTCGTTCAGGCCAGAGTGCAGTACCTCAACAGGCGCGTTAAAGCGTTCGCGAAAGCGGGCGATGGTCTGCGGTGTCAGGCCGATTTCCGGCACCATCACCAGCGCTTGTTTACCCTGGGCGAGCACATTTTCCAGCACGCTCAGGTAGACTTCGGTCTTACCGGAACCGGTGACCCCCGCCAGTAGCCAGGCGGAAAAATGATCGGAGGCGCTATGAATCGCACCCACGGCGGTGGCCTGCTCGGTATTCAGACGCAGTCTGTCGCCTGATACGGAAAAACTTGTTCGCCAGTCGTAAAGTGCAGGCGCTTCGCTGCCCAGTTCACTTAACCCTTTCTTTCTCAGAGCCTGTAGCGCCGTTTCGCTGACCTCAAGTTCGTCGACCTGATGACGCCAGATTTTCCCCTGGCGCAGCGCCGCAAGCGCCTGCTGCTGTTTCTGCGAGCGTTTGAGGCTGTTGATGTCGACTGCCTGACCTTCTTCGGTGGCAAACCAGTACCACATTGGCGCATGGCTGGCGCTTTTACCCTGGCGTAGCATAACCGGCAGGGCATGGAACAGGACGTCGCCGATGGGGTGGTGGTAGTAATCCGCCGCCCACAGCAGCAGGCGCCAGATGCTGGTGGAGTAAACCGGCTCACTGTCCAGCACCTCAACAATCGATTTCAGTTCATTGAGCGGTAACTCGCTCTTATCGCTGACCGAAACCACAATCCCCACGCGCTGCTGTTTGCCAAAGGGCACGGTCACGCGACAGCCCGCTTTGGCGCTCATGCTGTCAGGCAGCAGATAGTCAAAGGTGCGGGGAAGCGGAACGGGCAGGGCAACGTGAGCGACGGGCATCGAATCTTCCTGACTTGAAAAGTGGCGCGTTAGTATACACATTAGTAAAAGCGGCGTGCGGATCAGTTTGCATACGTTGGTCAAATTCTGTATGATTCGCCGCCTTTGGTGTACTTTGCGCCAAAGAACTTACAATCAACATCGCGTGGTGTCTGGCGTTAGGGCTGGAAGAGCGACGCGGCCTTAACTGAGGTTCTCCCATGAAAAAAGATATTCACCCGAAATACGAAATGATTACTGCAAACTGCTCTTGCGGTAACTCTATCCAGATCCGCTCTACCGTGGGTCACGATCTGAACCTGGACGTGTGCGGCAAATGCCACCCGTTCTACACTGGTAAGCAGCGTGATGTTGCAACCGGTGGCCGTGTTGACCGCTTCAACAAGCGTTTCAGCATCCCGGGCGCTAAATAAGTTTCCCGAAAAAAAGGCACCGCAAGGTGCCTTTTTTGTATCCGCTTTTCAGTATTCCCACGTCTCCGGGTCAATACCCAGTTCACGCATGATCACCTTCGCCTCTTCCGGGATTTCGTCGCTACGCTCTTTGCGCAGATCGTCATCGTTCGGCAACGGTTGACCGGTAAACGCATGCAGAAACGCTTCGCACAACAGTTCGCTGTTGGTTGCGTGGCGCAGGTTATTCACCTGACGACGCGTACGTTCATCGGTGAGGATCTTCAACACCTTCAGAGGAATGGAAACCGTAATTTTCTTTACTTGCTCACTCTTCTTACCGTGCTCAGCGTATGGGCTGATATATTCGCCGCTCCATTCAGCCATGAGATACCTTTAATCCTCTCAGTCATTTATCTAAGGGTGCAAAACCTGTAACTCTGGGTTTTGAACCGTAATCTTGCCTAGTTTACCGTAGAGACGATACCGTGGCACGGATATTGCCGCTGCAGCGTGCACTAAAGCATATAATTTTAACGGCTATTTGCGCATTGCTCAATCTATACGCAAAGAAGTTTAGATGTCCAGATGTATTGACGTCCATACTTTCAATGTTTACTCTGGTGCCTGACTTTTCACCTAATTAGCCAGGAAGCCTTCACCATGACGCGTAAACAGGCCACCATCGCAGTGCGTAGCGGATTGAATGATGACGAGCAGTACGGCTGTGTTGTTCCGCCCATTCATCTTTCCAGTACCTATAATTTCACCGGATTTAATGAACCCCGCGCGCATGACTACTCGCGTCGTGGTAACCCCACGCGTGACGTGACCCAGCGAGCGCTGGCAGAGCTGGAAGGTGGCGCAGGTGCAGTATTAACCAATACCGGTATGTCCGCCATTCATCTGGTGACCACGGTGTTCCTGAAACCGGGTGACCTGCTGGTTGCGCCGCACGACTGCTACGGCGGCAGCTATCGTCTGTTTGATAGTCTGGCGAAGCGCGGCTGTTATCGCGTGCTGTTTGTCGATCAAAACGACGAACAGGCGCTGAAACAGGCGCTGGCAGAGAAACCGAAGCTGGTACTGGTGGAAAGTCCAAGCAACCCATTGTTGCGCGTTGTCGACATTGCGAAAATTTGTCAGCTCACAAAGGATGCGGGAGCGATAAGTGTAGTGGATAATACGTTCCTCAGTCCGGCCCTTCAGAACCCATTAGCATTGGGTGCTGATCTGGTATTGCATTCATGCACTAAATATCTGAACGGCCATTCTGACGTGGTAGCGGGCGTGGTGATTGCAAAAGACCCCGAGGTTGTCACGGAACTGGCATGGTGGGCCAATAATATTGGCGTCACCGCGGGTGCCTTCGACAGCTATTTGCTGTTACGTGGCATTCGTACGCTGTCGCCGCGTATGGAAGTGGCGCAGCGTAATGCTCAGGCGATTGTCGATTTCCTGAAAACGCAGCCGCTGGTGAAGAAGCTCTATCACCCGTCGCTGCCGGAAAACCAGGGGCACGAGATCGCCGCGCGCCAGCAGAAGGGATTTGGCGCGATGTTAAGTTTTGAACTGGACGGTGACGAGCAAACGCTGCGTCGCTTCCTGAGCGGGCTGTCATTGTTTACGCTGGCGGAATCCCTGGGTGGGGTTGAAAGCCTGATTTCCCACGCCGCAACCATGACGCACGCAGGTATGGCACCCGAAGCACGTGCCGCCGCCGGTATTTCTGAGACGCTGCTGCGAATCTCAACCGGTATTGAAGATTCTGAAGATTTAATTGCCGATCTGGAAAATGGCTTCCGGGTCGCAGCCAAGGGGTAATCATGAGTGTGATAGCGCAGGCAGGGGCGAAGGGTCGTCAACTGCACAAGTTTGGTGGTAGTAGTCTTGCTGATGTGAAATGTTATCTGCGTGTCGCAGGGATCATGACAGAGTATTCGCAGCCGGGGGACATGATGGTTGTCTCTGCGGCGGGCAGCACCACCAACCAGTTGATTAGCTGGCTGAAATTGAGCCAGACCGATCGCCTTTCTGCGCATCAGGTGCAACAGTCCTTACGTCGTTATCAGAGCGAGCTGATTGCCGGCTTGCTGCCTGCAGACGTAGCAGACGGGCTGATCAGTGCCTTCACCCATGACCTTGAGCGTCTGGCTGCCCTGCTGGACAGCGGCATTACCGATGCGGTGTATGCCGAAGTGGTCGGTCACGGGGAAGTGTGGTCTGCTCGCTTGATGGCTGCTGTTTTGCAACATCTCGGCGTTGAAGCCGCCTGGCTCGACGCGCGTGACTTCCTGCGCGCTGAACGTGCTGCACAGCCGCAGGTCGACGAAGGATTGTCTTACCCGTTACTGCAACAGCTGCTGGTGCAGCATCCGGGTAAACGCATTGTGGTGACTGGCTTTATCAGCCGCAGCAACGCAGGTGAAACTGTGCTGCTGGGGCGTAACGGCTCCGACTACTCTGCAACCCAAATTGGGGCTCTGGCGGGCGTGTCCCGCGTCACCATCTGGAGTGACGTGGCCGGTGTTTACAGTGCCGACCCGCGCAAAGTGAAAGATGCCTGTTTACTGCCGCTGCTGCGTCTTGACGAAGCCAGCGAACTGGCACGTCTGGCGGCGCCGGTACTGCACGCGCGCACGCTGCAGCCAGTTTCCGGCAGCGATATTGACCTGCAGCTGCGCTGCAGTTATACCCCGGATCAAGGTTCTACTCGTATTGAGCGCGTGCTGGCGTCCGGTACCGGCGCTCGTATCGTTACCAGCCACGACGACATCTGCCTGATTGAGTTCCAGGTTCCGGCAGGACAGGATTTCAAACTGGCACATAAAGACATCGACCTGGTGTTAAAGCGTGCTCAGGTGCGTCCGCTGGCTGTTGGCGTGCACAACGACCGCCAGCTGCTGCAGTTCTGCTACACCGCTGAAGTGGCGGACAGCGCGCTGAAAATTCTGGATGAAGCGGGCTTGCCGGGCGAACTTCGTCTGCGTCAGGGGCTGGCGCTGGTGGCGATGGTTGGGGCGGGTGTCACCCGTAACCCTCTGCACTGCCACCGTTTCTGGCAGCAACTGAAGGGACAGCCGGTTGAGTTTACCTGGCAGTCCGAAGAGGGCATCAGCCTGGTCGCCGTGCTGCGTAAAGGGCCTACCGAGAGCCTGATTCAGGGTCTGCATACCTCTCTGTTCCGCGCGGAAAAACGCATCGGCCTGGTGCTGTTCGGCAAAGGCAACATCGGTTCCCGCTGGCTGGAGCTGTTCGCCCGCGAGCAAGTGACTCTCTCTGCACGTACCGGGTTTGAATTTATTCTCGCAGGCGTGGTGGACAGCCGTCGCAGCCTGTTGAATTACGAAGGGCTGGACGCCAGCCGTGCGCTTGCTTTCTTTAATGATGAAGCTGTCGAGCAGGATGAAGAGTCGCTGTTCCTGTGGATGCGTGCGCACCCGTATGACGATCTGGTGGTGCTGGACGTCACTGCCAGCGAACAGCTGGCCGATCAGTATCTTGATTTCGCCAGCCATGGGTTCCACGTCATTAGCGCCAATAAGCTGGCGGGGGCAAGCAGCACCGATAAATACCGTCAGATCCACGACGCGTTTGAAAAAACAGGGCGTCACTGGCTCTATAACGCCACCGTGGGCGCGGGCCTGCCGGTTAACCACACCGTGCGTGACCTGATTGAAAGCGGCGATAGCATTCTGGCGCTGAGCGGTATCTTCTCCGGCACGCTCTCCTGGCTGTTCCTGCAGTTTGACGGCACCGTACCGTTCACCGACCTGGTAGATCAGGCATGGCAACAGGGTTTAACCGAGCCCGATCCGCGTGTTGACCTCTCCGGTAAAGACGTAATGCGTAAGCTGGTGATCCTGGCGCGTGAAGCCGGTTACGACATCGAACCGGATTCGGTACGCGTCGAATCACTGGTGCCTGCTGGCTGTGAAGAAGGTTCTGTAGATCATTTCTTTGAAAATGGTGAAGAGCTTAACGAACAGATGGTACAGCGTCTGGAAGCGGCGAACGAGATGGGACTGGTACTACGCTATGTGGCGCGTTTTGAGGCCAACGGTAAAGCGCGTGTGGGCGTTGAGGCGGTGCGTCCTGAACATCCGCTGGCAGCACTGCTGCCGTGCGATAACGTCTTCGCAATAGAAAGCCGCTGGTATCGTGATAACCCACTGGTGATCCGTGGACCGGGTGCGGGGCGCGATGTGACCGCTGGCGCAATTCAGTCCGACATCAACCGTCTGGCTAAGCTGCTGTAATACCTAAAGTTCCCTCTCTCGCCGGGAGAGGGAATTACCCTCATCATGAATTTTCCTCATATTCCCTGAGCAAACCTCACCTTTATTGTTGATTATTTCTGTTGACGTCCCTCCGCTTTTCCGTCATTTTTACATCTGGACGTCTAAACGTATAGAAGTTCACAATACAACAAACAACGACACGCGAAAGATAGAGGTACGGTATGAGCTTTTTTCACGCCAACCAGCGGGAAGCCCTGAATCAGAGCCTGGCCGAAGTAAACGGCCAGATTAACGTCTCTTTTGAATTTTTCCCGCCGCGCACCAGTGAAATGGAGCAAACCCTGTGGAGCTCTATCGATCGTCTCAGCAGCCTGAAACCGAAGTTTGTCTCCGTAACCTACGGGGCAAACTCTGGCGAGCGTGACCGTACGCACAGCATCATTAAAGGCATTAAAGATCGTACCGGTCTGGAAGCGGCCCCACATCTCACCTGCATCGACGCAACCCGTGAAGAATTGCGTGCTATCGCCCAGGATTACTGGAACAACGGCATTCGTCATATTGTTGCCCTGCGCGGTGACCTGCCGCCGGGTAGCGGTAAGCCGGAAATGTATGCTGCCGACCTGGTCGCGCTGCTGAAAGACGTGGCCGATTTTGATATCTCCGTTGCCGCTTATCCTGAAGTTCACCCGGAAGCGAAAAGCGCCCAGGCCGATCTGCTTAACCTGAAGCGTAAAGTGGAGGCGGGTGCAAACCGCGCGATTACCCAGTTCTTCTTTGATGTGGAAAGCTACCTGCGCTTCCGCGACCGTTGTGTTTCAGCGGGCATCGACGTTGAAATTATCCCGGGTATTCTGCCGGTCTCTAACTTCAAACAGGCGAAGAAATTTGCTGACATGACGAATGTGCGCATTCCGCTTTGGATGTCTAAAATGTACGAAGGGCTGGACGATGACCCGGAAACACGCAAGCTGGTGGGCGCAAATATCGCGATGGACATGGTGAAGATTTTAAGTCGTGAAGGGGTGAAGGATTTCCACTTCTACACGCTGAACCGTGCGGAGATGAGTTACGCTATATGCCACACGCTCGGTGTTAGACCAGGCGTGTAACAAAAAAGCCCTCTTCGGAGGGTTTTTTGATTTATAAGGGTTTTATTTTCCTGTCACATCGGCAATCCTGCCAAAGACGTACAAAAGTCACAAATTTTCAAAGTGTAATTAAACGGAATTAACTATCGAATCTGTGGGTTATCCCAACTGTACCTTATCAATAAGGGCGTATATCGTAACGGTAACACTGTAAAAGGGAGCATAGCGATGAGCACGTCAGACGATACCAATAAAGTCGGCAAATGCCCGTTCCATCAGGGCGGTCACGATCAGAGCGCGGGGGCAGGTACCAGCAGCCGTGACTGGTGGCCAAAACAACTCCGTGTCGACCTTCTTAACCAACATTCCAACCGTTCGAACCCTCTGGGTGAAGACTTCGACTACCGCAAAGAATTCAGCAAACTTGATTATTCCGCGCTTAAAGGCGACCTCAAAGCACTTTTAACCGACTCTCAACCATGGTGGCCAGCCGACTGGGGCAGCTATGCCGGTCTGTTTATTCGTATGGCCTGGCACGGTGCAGGCACCTATCGCTCCGTTGACGGGCGCGGTGGTGCAGGACGCGGTCAACAGCGCTTTGCGCCGCTGAACTCCTGGCCTGATAACGTCAGTCTGGATAAAGCACGTCGCCTGCTGTGGCCAATTAAGCAAAAATACGGGCAAAAAATCTCCTGGGCTGACCTGTTTATCCTTGCGGGTAACGTGGCGCTGGAAAACTCGGGCTTCCGCACCTTTGGTTTTGGTGCCGGGCGTGAAGACGTCTGGGAACCGGATATGGACGTTAACTGGGGCGATGAAACGACCTGGCTGAAGCACCGCGATCCGGAAGAGCTGGCGAAGCGTCCACTGGCCGCAACCGAAATGGGCCTGATTTACGTTAACCCGGAAGGGCCAAATGCCAGCGGTGAACCGCTGTCAGCGGCAGCGGCGATCCGCGCCACCTTCGGTAACATGGGTATGGATGACGAGGAGACCGTCGCGTTGATTGCGGGGGGGCATACTCTCGGTAAAACCCACGGCGCAGGTGAAGCGACCCATGTAGGTGCTGATCCGGAAGCCGCACCGATTGAGGCGCAGGGTCTTGGCTGGCATAGCACGCACGGCTCTGGCGTTGGCGAAGATGCCATTACCTCTGGTCTGGAAGTCATCTGGTCACAAACCCCGACCCAGTGGAGCAACTATTTCTTCGAGAACCTGTTCAAATATGAGTGGGTGCAGACACGTAGCCCGGCCGGTGCCATTCAGTTTGAAGCCGTAAATGCGCCGGACATTATGCCTGATCCGTTCGACCCATCGAAAAAACGCAAACCAACCATGCTGGTCACCGACCTGACGCTGCGTTTCGACCCGGAATTCGAGAAAATTTCCCGTCGTTTCCTGAACGATCCGCAGGCCTTCAATGAAGCCTTCGCACGTGCGTGGTTCAAACTGACCCACCGTGATATGGGGCCAAAAGCGCGGTACATTGGTCCGGAAGTGCCGAAAGAAGATCTGATTTGGCAGGATCCGCTGCCACAGGCGGTGTTCAACCCTTCGAAAGAAGATATTGAAAGTCTGAAAGCGGAAATTGCGGCATCGGGTCTCTCCGTAAGCGAACTGGTTTCTGTTGCCTGGGCGTCTGCTTCAACCTTCCGCGGCGGCGATAAGCGCGGCGGTGCGAATGGTGCACGTCTGGCGCTGGCACCTCAGCGTGACTGGGATGTGAACGCCGCAGCGGTTCGTGCACTTCCTGCTCTGGAAGCTATTCAGCGCACCACTAACAAAGCTTCCCTGGCAGATATCATCGTGCTGGCGGGTGTAGTGGGCGTGGAGCAAGCCGCGAAAGCGGCAGGCGTTTACGTCACCGTACCGTTCACGCCGGGCCGTGTGGATGCTCGTCAGGATCAAACGGATATCGAGATGTTTAACCTGCTCGAACCGATTGCCGATGGCTTCCGCAACTACCGTGCACAGGTTAATGCCTCGACCACGGAATCACTGCTGATTGATAAGGCCCAGCAGCTGACGTTGACCGCGCCTGAGTTGACGGTGTTGATCGGCGGCCTGCGCGTACTGGGGGCAAACTTTGATGGCGGCAAGAATGGCGTGTTCACTGACCGTGAGGGCGTGCTGAGTAATGACTTCTTCGTCAATCTGCTGGACATGAATACCCAGTGGAAAGCGACCGATGAGTCAAACGAACTCTTTGCCGGTAGCGACCGCATCAGCGGTGAAGTGAAATATACTGCGACCCGCGCTGACCTGGTCTTCGGCTCTAATGCCGTCCTGCGCGCGCTGGCAGAAGTTTATGCCAGCAGCGATGCCAGCGAGAAGTTTGTCCGTGACTTCGTTGCAGCATGGGCGAAGGTGATGGATTTGGATCGTTTCGACCTGCAGTAATAAAAAATCCCCGCTTCGGCGGGGATTTTTTTCACACCATGTGGGCTGCGACTATTCCCACTCCTGTAAGAACCGCTGTCCGTACTGATCGGCAACCAACAGTGCCGCGTAAACCTGGTCCGGCGACACGCCGCCCGGCATGTTATGAATGGTTTCGCCTTCCGCGCAGGAGGCTTCCGCAATCAGACGCATTTTAGCCGGGATATCCTCTTTGATGTTCAGCTGTGCCAGCGTGATGGGCAAACCAACGCTGTGACAAAGCGCCGCGACGGTCTCTATTTCTTCTACCGGGGCGTTTTCCAGTACCAGCTGCGTCAGCGTACCGAATGCGACTTTTTCACCATGATAGAAGTGATGTGCGTCCGGCACTGCTGTCATGCCGTTGTGAATGGCGTGTGCTGCAGCCAGCCCGCCGCTTTCAAAACCGACGCCGCTGAGATACGTATTGGCTTCAATGATGCGTTCCAGCGCCGGTGTTACGACGTGCTGTTCCGCCGCCAACATCGCTTTTTCACCCTCTTCAATCAGCGTGTTGTAGCACAGCTCGGCGAGCGCTAACGCAGCCTGCGTACATTTGCCCCCTGCCATGGTGGTTGCGCCACTGCGGGAACAGGCTCGTGCTTCAAACCAGGTGGCCAGTGCATCGCCAATCCCCGCAGCAAGCAGACGTGGTGGTGCTCCTGCAACCACATTGGTGTCGACGATAACCATGTTCGGGTTGTGCGGTAGCATCAGGTAGCGATCGAACTCGCCGTTGTCGGTATAAATCACGGAAAGCGCGCTGCACGGCGCATCAGTGGAGGCGATAGTCGGGGCAATGGCGACCGGCACGTTCATAAAGTGTGCCAGCGCTTTGGCGGTATCCAGCGTTTTTCCGCCGCCGATACCCAGTACCGCCATACAGTCAGCACTGTCTGCCAGTTTTTTCAGTCGATCGATTTCATTTTGCGAACATTCGCCACCAAACGGTGCGATTTCAGCATGCAGTTCTGCGTTTTTGAAACTCTGCCGTAAAGTCTCTTCAGCAAAGCCCAGTACAAATTTATCGCCGACTACCAGCCAGCGCTGTGCTAGTGGCTTCAGATAGTCGCCGAGACGGGTAAGCACATTAGCGCCCTGGATGTATTTCCCCGGCGATTGAATGATACGGTCCATAACAGTTCTCCCTTAGAGGTTGAGGTTACCAAACGCGTTTTTCCAGTCTTGCTCGAACTTCTCTATGGCTGACTCTACCGCCGGGGTGCCGAGCATTTGTTGCGCTACATCTAAAGGAAGCGTGATTGCTTCACAGCCGGCAAGCAGGCAGTCCAGCGCCTGTCGCGGAGTTTTAAAGCTGGCGGCAAGTACCTTGCTCTCTGGCGCATGCATTTCAAGCAGGGATTGCAGTTCTTGCACCATACGAATACCGTCACCGCCTTGAGCGTCGACGCGGTTGACATACGGGGCCACATACTTTGCTCCTGCCAGTGCGGCGAGTAACCCCTGTGCTGCGCTGTATACGGCGGTTCCCAACGTGGTAATGCCCTCTTTTTTCAGAGCCTGAATCGCGATAAGGCCCTGAGCCGTCACCGGGATTTTGACCACGATGTCCGGTATGACATTACTCAGGCGTTTAGCTTCCGCCACCATGCCCTCTGCATCGCGGCTCATGGTTTGGGCAAACAGCGTGCCGTCCGGCCCGATGGCCATTTGCAGACGCGGCAGCACCTTCCAGATGGATTCACGGCTGGCAGCGATAATGCTTGGGTTAGTGGTCACGCCCGCAATGGGAAAAATGCGTGCAAGGCGTTCGACTTCCGCCACATTGGCGGTATCCAGATACAGTTCCATCACTCTTCCTCGTATTAAAGTTCTAATTCGTGTTGCAGCAGAGAAGCAATAGCCTCCCCGGAGCTGGCGTTCACCAGCGCGTTGCGGAAATCTTCATGCATGATGCGACGTGCCAGGCGTGAGAAAATTCGCATGTGCTGGTCGCCTGCGGCGTGTTTGTTCAGCGTCAGCATGATGATGAATTGCGCTTCCTCATCTCCCCACATGACGGGGGCTTTCAGGCGTGCAACGCTGATGGTGGATTGCTCAATATGCTCCGATTTGCTGTGTGGGATGGCAAAACTAAAACCCAGCCCGGTAGAAAATACGGCCTCGCGCGCCCACAGATCGGCTTCCAGCTTGCGCGGATAGCGGCAACGCCCGGCGAGCAAAAGGTTATCGGTCATGCCTTTCATGACCTCTTCTTTACTGTTCCAGTCGTTATCCAGAGAAATGCAGCGTGGCGTCACCAGCGGCGTATCCTGCTGATTCATGCGGAACTGGGCGAGCAGGTGTTCCACTTCAAGTGAGGTGCGACACGCCATGGCCTGGTTCAACAACTGGCGGCAGGCGCGACTATCAAGCTGTGCCAGGCGCGCTTTGGTCGCCGGGATAGCAGGCGACCCCATACTGAGCTCGTCCAGGCCCAAACCTACCAGCAATGGCAACACAGAACCTTTTGCACCCAGCTCACCGCACAGGCCAATCCATTTTCCCTGGCGATGGACGGCCTGTACCGCGTAATCCAGAGCGCGCAGGAAAGCCGGGTTCAGGCTGTTGTAATGGCGTGTGACTTTGGCGTTGTCGCGGTCGACGGCCAGGAGATACTGCGTCAGGTCATTGCTGCCGATACTAAAGAAATCTATTTCTTCGCAGCATTGATCGATGATGAACATCACCGAGGGCACTTCCAGCATGATGCCGAGAGGGATTTTTTCATCAAAAGGAATATGTTCAGTACGAAGCTGCTGCTTCGCTTCGGCAAGCTTCTCTTTAACCCACAGGATCTCTTCCATGGAGGAGATCATCGGGATCATGATCTTCAGGTTGCCGTGAGCAGAGGCGCGCAGGATCGCCCGAAGCTGGGTGGTGAAAAGCGTTGCATATTCTTCGTAGATACGTACTGCGCGGTAGCCGAGGAAGGGGTTGTTTTCTGCCGGTATGTTCAGGTACTCCACCGGTTTATCGCCGCCGATATCCATAGTACGCACGATAATGCTGCGCTCATTTGCACTTTCAAGTGCCTGGCAGAAAATGTTGTACAGCTCGTTTTCACCGGGGGCGCTGGTGCGATCCATATACAGCATTTCGGTGCGGAACAAGCCAACGCCTTCGGCACCGTTACCAAATGCCGCCACGGCTTCCACTGCATGAGCGATGTTCGCGGCAATCTCAATGCGCAGGCCATCTGATGTTCTGGCTTCCCGATCAAGCCAGATGCGTTGCTGCTCGCGGATCGCCTGTTGTACTCGTGCTTCCTGCTGATAGTAGCGCACCACCGCATCACTGGCATTGACCACAACCGCGCCCGCATTGCCATCCACGAAGACAGGCTGGTTGTGCCATTGAAGAAGACCTTCGCTATCGACGCCGACCAGTGTGGGAATATTGAAGGAGCGCGCAAGAATAACGGTGTGCGAAGTGGTTCCGCCGCTCTTTAACAGCAGTCCTTTGAGTAATGTTTTATCCAGTTCCAGGAACTGACCGGGAGTGAGGTCGTCAGCAAGGCAGACGGTCGGCTGCGTCAACTGGCCTGGCGCCGGGAAGCGCTGTTCCCCATAAATGTGTTGTAGAAGTTGATAGCAGACATCGCGCACATCCAGTACCCGCTCCTGCAGGTAGTTGCTGCTGGAACGAGAAAACGCATCACAGAAATGGTTTGCAGTAGCGATTATTGCTTGCGCGCAGCTCAGTCCCTGGCTTACGCCTGCAAGAAGATGCTGGCGTAGTGAGGTATCCGTTGCCAGCGATCGATGCGCATCGAGAATGGCGCTGGCGGTACTCTCGCTGTCCAGTGCGCGCAGCTCAATGTTTTTCACCAGCAGGGTGAGGCCGTTATCCAGCGCTGACTGCTCTTCTTCCACGTTTTTCGCGTCGGGTAAATCTGTTAGTGCATTGAGATCCAGCGAGGTCAGCAAGGTCAACACGCCCTGGGCGCTACCACTGCAAACGGGCAAGGCGCGAAACAGGGTGGGATTGAGGCGCGTGAGAGATTCTGGCAGCGGATCAAGCTCGGTATTGAGAGCTTCTGCCAGCGGTGCGTCGCAGTGGGGAAACTCTTCCCGGAGCCATTGTTCCAGTTGTTGGTGGGCGCTCTGCTCATCTTCACCGTGGATCACCAGACGACAGGCGTCGCCTGCTAGCGTGTCGGTGCCAATAAGTGCCAGTGCGCTCTTGGCATTCCCTTTGCGGTCTGTGCGCAGGTTATGCCACTCGATTTGCGAGATAAACGTATTGCACAGCGTCTCCACATGACTTGCCGGACGCGCGTGAACCCCGTTGGGTAATTCACAGGTAAATTCCACTACCAGAGCCATACACACACTCCTCAAACCAATCATCATTCATTGGAGAACAGGATACGAGTGTGGTGATGACCCGCGCCATGTGACAAATCTGCCAAAAACTGGACAAATGTAATATCACGCGAAAAGTGAGATTTGACTCACAGGTTGTGATGGTTTGTCTTACGCTTCCGTCTGTACGAAATGTCGAGGTGGATCGCATTTTTATTCCGACATTACAAAAATCCAGTAAATGGCCTTTTTGTCTCCTGTCCGCCGACTTTCTGATTGCCTATTGTTTGCCACAACATCTTTAGGGTTTTAGGCCAGGAGCGACATATGAAAGAGTTGGTGCATATTCTCAAGAACACGCGGCAGCATCTGATGACAGGTGTGTCGCACATGATTCCGTTCGTGGTTGCAGGCGGAATTTTGCTGGCGGTTTCAGTCATGCTGTACGGCAAAGGCGCGGTACCGGATGCAGCAACCGATCCCAACCTGAAAAAACTGTTCGATATCGGCGTGGCCGGGTTAACGCTGATGGTCCCCTTCCTGGCCGCCTATATTGGCTATTCCATTGCTGAGCGTGCCGCGCTGGCACCTTGCGCCATTGCGGCCTGGGTCGGTAACAGCTTCGGTGCGGGTTTCTTCGGCGCCATTATTGCCGGGATACTCGGCGGAATTGTGGTCTGGTATCTGAAGAAACTGCCGGTTCCGAAAGTGCTGCGCTCAGTCATGCCTATCTTCATCATCCCTATCATCGGCACTTTTCTCACCGCGGGCATCATGATGTGGGGCCTGGGTGAGCCTGTCGGGGCGTTGACCACAGGGTTAACTCAGTGGCTGCAAGGAATGCAGCAGGGCAGCATTGTTGTGCTGGCCGTCATTATGGGGCTGATGCTGGCCTTCGATATGGGGGGGCCAATTAACAAAGTGGCCTATGCCTTTATGTTGATCTGCGTTGCCCAGGGTGTCTACACCGTGGTGGCAATCGCGGCGGTGGGTATCTGTGTGCCTCCGCTGGGGTTAGGCCTGGCGACGCTCATTAATCGCAAGAATTTTACTGGTGAAGAGCGTGAAGCGGGTAAAGCTGCACTGGTGATGGGCTGCGTGGGGGTCACCGAAGGGGCGATTCCATTTGCTGCAGCCGATCCTCTGCGTGTGATTCCTTCCATCATGTTGGGTTCCGCGTGCGGCGCAGTGACGGCTGCCGTGATGGGCGCACAATGCTATGCCGGATGGGGTGGGCTTATCGTTCTCCCTGTGGTGGAGGGCAAACTGGGCTACATCACAGCGGTAGCCGTAGGTGCGGTGGTTACCGCCATCAGCGTTAACGTGCTGAAGACTATTGCCCGCAAGAATACAAAGCAGATCGAGGAAAAAGAGGACGACCTGGATCTGGATTTCGAAATTAACTGAATGAGGAAGAGAACATGGCCCGAATTATCGCAGTAACGGCATGCCCGTCAGGCGTTGCGCATACCTACATGGCGGCTGAAGCGCTGGAAAGTGCCGCTAAGGCCAAAGGCTGGGAGGTGAAGGTTGAAACGCAGGGGTCGATAGGTCTTGAGAACGAACTGACAGCCGAGGATATCGCCGCAGCGGATATGGTGATCCTGACTAAAGATATCGGCATTAAATTCGAAGAGCGTTTTACCGGGAAAACCATCGTGCGCGTCAACATTAGCGACGCGGTAAAGCGTGCTGACGCCATTATGAACAAAATTGATGCCCACCTGACACAAACTGCCTGATGCTCTCCCGCCCTTCGGGGCGGGTTCGTTTTTCCGTTACAGGAGTTACCTCATGACGAATCGTACCCAGCGTCTGAAAGACGCACTCTTTGCTAACCCGCGCGAAATCTCACTTGAGCGTGCTTTACTGTATACCGCCAGTTATCAGCAGACGGAAGGCGAGCCGGTTATGCTCAGGCGCGCGAAAGCCACGGCGTACATTCTTGACCAGGTGAACATCGCCATTCGTGATGAGGAACTGATTGCCGGAAACCGCACTGTTAAACCGCGAGCAGGGATTATGTCCCCTGAGATGGACCCGTACTGGCTGCTTAAGGAGCTGGATCAGTTTGCCACGCGACCCCAGGATCGCTTCAACATTAGCGACGAGGATAAGCAGACCTACCGCGAGGTGCTGTATCCCTGGTGGGAAAAACGGTCGATGAAGGATTTCATCAACAGTCAGATGACGGATGAAGTGAAAGCCGCCGTGGGGACACAGATTTTTAGCGTCAACCAGACGGATAAAGGGCAGGGGCATATCATCATTGATTACCCACGCCTGCTGAATAATGGTCTGGGTGCACTGGTAGAAGAAATGCGTGAACACTGCACCCGCGATACGGAGAACACCTTCTATGCCGCGGCGCTGATTCTACTTGAAGCCTCGCAGCGTCACATTCTGCGCTATGCAGTGCTGGCAGAAGAGGTCGCTACCGTCAGCCATGGATCTCGACGTGAGGAATTACTGAAGATTGCGGAAAACTCTCGTCATAACGCTCAGCATAAACCGCAAACGTTCTGGCAGGCGTGTCAGCTATTCTGGTACATGAACGTTATTTTACAGTACGAATCTAACGCCAGCTCGCTCTCCATCGGGCGCTTTGATCAGTATATGTTGCCGTTTTATCAGGCTTCGCTCTCGCAAGGTGACGATCCCGCGTTTTTGAAAGAGCTACTGGAATCACTGTGGGTGAAGTGCAATGACGTGGTGCTATTACGTTCGACCAGCAGCGCACGTTATTTTGCCGGATTTCCGACGGGATATACTGCACTGCTGGGCGGCCTGACGGAGAGTGGTCGCAGTGCGGTGAATGTGCTTTCCTTCCTGTGCCTGGATGCCTACCAGAGCGTTCAGCTTCCGCAGCCCAACCTTGGCGTGCGAGTGAACGAACTTATTGACCGACCTTTCCTGCTTAAAACTGCAGAGACGATCCGCCTGGGAACCGGTATTCCGCAGATATTTAACGATGAAGTGGTGGTGCCAGCTTTCCTGAATCGTGGTGTGTCACTTGAAGATGCGCGTGATTACGCCGTTGTCGGCTGCGTTGAACTGTCCATTCCGGGTAAAACCTACGGCCTTCACGATATCGCGATGTTTAACCTGCTGAAAGTCATGGAAATCGCGATGCAGGAGAACGAAGGTAATGCGGATCTCAGTTATGAAGAGTTGCTGAGGCATATTCGCGCCAAAATTAATCACTATATTGCGCTGATGGTCGAGGGGAGCAATATCTGCGATATCGGCCACCGCGACTGGGCGCCCGTGCCGCTTCTCTCTTCGTTTATCAGTGATTGCCTGGTTACGGGGAGAGATATTACCGACGGCGGTGCACGCTATAACTTCTCTGGCGTGCAGGGGATAGGGATAGCGAATTTGAGTGACTCATTGCATGCTCTGAAAGGGCTGGTTTTTGAACAGCAACGCTTAAGTTTTGATGAGCTATTAGCTGTGTTAAAAGCCAATTTTGCCACCCCTGAAGGCGAGAAAGTGCGTGCAAGGCTGATCAACCGCTTCGAAAAATACGGCAATGATATTGATGATGTCGACAATATCAGCGCTGAATTGCTGCGCCATTACTGCAAAGAGGTCGAAAAATACCGCAACCCGCGTGGTGGGCAATTTACCCCCGGTTCATATACCGTGTCGGCACACGTACCGCTGGGCGCAGTCGTGGGTGCCACACCGGATGGTCGCCTGGCAGGTGAGCAACTGGCAGACGGTGGACTCTCTCCTATGCTCGGGCAAGATATGCAGGGCCCGACGGCGGTACTGAAATCGGTGAGTAAGCTGGATAACTATTTATTATCTAACGGTACACTTCTGAACGTTAAATTCACGCCTGCGACGCTGGAAGGCGATGCCGGACTGCAAAAGCTGGCGGATTTCCTTCGCGCCTTCACCCAGCTTAAGTTGCAGCATATTCAGTTCAACGTGGTTAACGCGGACACGTTACGCGAAGCGCAGCAGCGTCCTCAGGATTTTGCCGGGTTGGTCGTCCGGGTTGCCGGATACAGTGCCTTCTTTGTTGAACTATCGAAGGAGATCCAGGATGACATTATTCGTCGCACAGCGCATCAGCTGTGACGGGGTTGAAACACGCGCCGATGTGGCGCGTATTTTCAACATCCAGCGCTATTCGTTGAATGATGGGTGTGGCATTCGCACGGTAGTCTTTTTTAAAGGTTGTCCTCACCGCTGCCCCTGGTGTGCTAATCCTGAGTCGATTTCGCCGAAAATCGAAACGGTGCGCCGTGAGAGCAAATGCTTGCACTGTACTCCCTGTCTGCGGGATGCCGATGAGTGCCCTTCTGGCGCGTTCGAGCATATTGGAAGAGACGTTACCCTCGATGTGCTCGAACGTGAGGTAATGAAAGACGATGTGTTCTTCCGTTCTTCGGGTGGTGGCGTCACCCTCTCAGGAGGGGAAGTGTTGATGCAGGCACCTTTTGCGACACTGCTTTTGCAGAGGCTGCGTCGATATGGCGTGCATACAGCCATCGAAACGGCAGGAGATGCACCTTTATCTCGCTTACTGCCACTGGCGCGCCAGTGTGATGAAGTGTTGTTTGATTTGAAAATAATGGATACGGAGCAGGCGCGTTCAGTGGTAGCAATGAATCTGCCCAGAGTGCTCGATAATTTTACGCAACTGGTGGCTGACGGAGTAAACGTGATCCCTCGCGTGCCGCTTATTCCGGGTTTTACGCTCAATGAAACGAACATGGCTCGCGTGCTGGCATTTCTGTTACCTTCTGGAATACGGCAACTGCATTTACTGCCGTTCCATCAGTACGGGGAACCAAAGTATCGTCTCCTTGGTCAGGGGTGGGGGATGCGGCAAGTGGTTCCACCAACAGAAAGTGAGGTTGTAGCAATGCGTCAAATGGCTGAGCGCGAAGGTTTCCATGTCACCGTAGGAGGTTAAGCATGGCAGCGATAACGGAACGTCATCTGGTGGCGGTGACTGCTTGTGTTAGTGGTGTTGCACATACCTATATGGCGGCCGAACGGCTTGAAAAACTCTGCCAGCAAGAGAAGTGGAGCGTTCATATTGAGACGCAGGGAGCTCTGGGCGTTGAAAGCGAGCTCACGGATGACGATATTCGTCGCGCCGATGTTGTGCTACTGATCACGGATATCGAACTGGCTGGCAGTGAACGCTTCGAACATACCCGCTACGTGAAGTGCGGGATTAATTCCTTTTTACGTGACCCGCAAAAGGTGATGGGAGCGGTGCGTAAAATGTTTTCCGCACCGCAGCATACTCAGGTCATTCTGGACTAGTCACTTTCCCGGTGAGCTGGCTGTGATACTGGCGACGGTATTCTGACGGGGAGCGTTCTGTATTTCTTCGGAACAACCGGCAGAAATAGTTACTGTCAACAAACCCGCAGGCATGCGCCACTTCTTTCACTTTTAAATCATACCCTTTCAGCAACTGACGCGCGTGTTCCAGCCGGGTATGTGTCAGGTATTCGTTGAAACCCACTGAGCCCGTTTTCTGGAAAAGATGCGACAGGTAATTCGGGGAGATGTAAAACACCTGCGCGACTGATTCCCGGGTAAGTGGAGTGGCGTAGTGTTCGTCAATATAGACCCGAATCGCTTCAAACAGAGCCTGACTACGAGAGGCGGTTTGGATCTGGCTACCCAGAAGGTCGACGCAGTGGCTAAGCAGGCTGGCGATAATCAGCCTTGCGGTTTGCTGCTCATGCGGCTGCATCTGCATTTCATGGAGCGTTTGCAGCAGGAATGAGCCAATACGAGGACCTCTGCGGGCAACATGCTGTTTTGCCAGGTTACGGACTTCAACGCCATCCCACTGCAGGAGGCTAAACCCAAGCTGTTGTTTGCCAAACAGAATGCTCAACGTCGTCGCGGACTTTTGCCATTGCGGATCATTCCAACTGCCAGCAGGAACGTATAAAACATCACCCTGCTGTAAAACGGAAGCAGCCTGGTCTTTCACCGAACCTTCGAGCACGATCTCCAGACGAGGAAAATCGACTTGAAAGGCAAGTTCGGGTGCAGAGGAGGCTGGATTTGCAAAATGCACCTGACGTAGCGGCGACGTGCCGTTTATCAGGTCAGTCAGGATGTGGGGGATATCATGGTGCATGATGTGAATACCGAGGTATTGCCCGGCAAGCGCAGCGCCGCCGGGCATAAGGCATTAGCCGGTGTTACGCATACCTGCCGCAACGCCTGCAATCGTCACCATCAGCGCCTGTTCAACGCGTGGGTCCGGCTCTTTACCTTCTTCTTCCGCCAGACGCGAGCGGTGCAGCAATTCTGCCTGCAGGACGTTCAACGGGTCGGTATAGATGTTACGCAGCTGAATAGACTCGGCAATCCACGGCAGGTCTGCCATGAGGTGTGAGTCGTTGGCGATATCCAGCACTACTTTGATGTCGCCTTCCAGCAGCTCGCGCAGCTCTTTACCCAATGCCCACAGCTCAGGTTTCACCAGACGCTGATCGTAGTATTCCGCCAGCCACAGGTCAGCTTTCGAGAAGACCATCTCCAGCATACCCAGACGGGTTGAGAAGAATGGCCAGTCGCGACACATAGCTTCCAGCTCGCTCTGTTTGCCATCTTCTACCACTTTCTGCAGCGCGGCACCGGCACCCAGCCAGGCTGGCAGCATTAAACGGTTCTGCGTCCAGGCGAAGATCCACGGGATAGCACGCAGAGATTCTACGCCACCGGTTGGGCGACGCTTAGCAGGACGTGAGCCCAGCGGCAGTTTACCCAGCTCCTGCTCAGGCGTCGCTGAACGGAAGTAAGGTACGAAGTCTTTGTTTTCACGCACGTAGCCACGGTACAGATCGCAGGAGATATCTGACAGCTCGTCCATAATATGACACCAGGACGCTTTTGGCTCCGGCGGTGGCAGCAGGTTCGCTTCCAGAATCGCGCTGGTATAAAGCGACAGACTGCTGACGGTCACTTCTGGCAGGCCGTACTTGAAGCGGATCATCTCGCCCTGTTCGGTTACGCGCAGACCGCCTTTCAGACTTCCCGGTGGTTGTGACAGCAGTGCGGCATGAGCCGGTGCACCGCCACGGCCAATCGAACCACCACGCCCGTGGAATAGGGTCAGTTCAATACCGGCTTTCTCGCAGGTTTTAATCAGAGCATCTTGCGCCTGGTACTGGGCCCAGGATGCCGCCATCACGCCCGCATCTTTTGCGGAGTCGGAATAGCCAATCATGACCATCTGTTTGCCCTGAATAAAGCCACGATACCAGTCGATGTTCAGCAACTGGGTCATGACATCATTGGCATTGTTCAGGTCATCGAGGGTTTCAAACAGCGGCGCGACCGGCAGGGCGTAGTCGATACCCGCTTCTTTCAGCAGGAGATGAACGGCCAGCACGTCGGACGGCGTTTTCGCCATGGAGATCACATAGGCCGCCACTGATCCTTTCGGCGCATCAACGATCGCTTTGCAGGTGTTGAGTACTTCGCGGGTGTCGTTGCTTGGCTCCCAGTTACGAGGCAGCAGAGGACGTTTGGAGTTCAGTTCGCGGATCAGGAAGGCCTGCTTGTCGGCTTCGGACCAGCTTTCATAATCTCCGATGCCGAGATAGCGGGTCAGTTCACCCAGGGCTTCAGTATGACGGGTGCTCTCCTGACGCACATCGATACGCACCAGCGGCACGCCAAAACACTTCACGCGGCGCAGGGTGTCAAGCAACTCACCGTTGGCGATGATGCCCATCCCACAGGCCTGCAGAGATTTATAACAGGCGTACAGAGGTTCCCAGAGCTGTTCGTTCTGGCTCAGAAGACCTTCTGGTTTTGGCAGACGCTGGCCTTTAAGACGTGCTTCCAGCCAGGCCTGAGTAGCCATCAGCTGACTGCGCAGTTTTTTCATCAGGAAACGATACGGCTCGCTGGCACCTTCTTCACCAGCCAGCTCGCGCAGCTCTGGTGTTGCTTCAACCATCGACAGTTCGGAAATCAGCACCTGAATGTCTTTCAGGAACAGGTCGGTGGCCTTCCAGCGGCTCAGCAGCAGGACATGACGGGTGATCTCTGCGGTAACGTTCGGGTTGCCATCGCGGTCTCCGCCCATCCAGGAGGTGAAGCGCACTGGCACAAAATCCACCGGCAGGCGGTAGCCCAGGTTCTCTTCCAGCTGTTCGTTCAGTTCGCGCAGATAGTTCGGAACCCCTTCCCACAGGCTGTTTTCTACCACCGCAAAGCCCCATTTGGCTTCGTCAACCGGGCTTGGGCGATGCTTACGAATTTCATCGGTGTGCCAGGATTGGGCAATCAGCTGGCGCAGGCGGCGCATCAGCTGGTTGCGTTCGTAGTCAGCGATGTCTTTGTTATCCAACTGCTTCAGGCAGTTGTTCACTTCCACCATTTTGTGGATCAGGGTACGACGGGTGATTTCGGTTGGGTGAGCAGTCAGTACCAGCTCCAGCGAAAGGGACTCCACCGCTTTTTTGATGGTGTCTTCGTTGAGGCCTGGCTGATCTTTAAGTTTACGAAGCGTACGGGCAATGACTTCCGGGTTGCTGGCAGCTTCACCATTTGGCGAAATGCTGTGGTATTGCTCAGCGGTATTTGCCAGGTTCAGGAACTGGCTGAATGCGCGTGCAACGGGTAACAGCTCATCGTTAGAGAGGTTCTGCAACGTGGTTAGCAGCTCCTGACGATTGGCCTCATTACCTGCACGAGAAGATTTCGATAGCTTGCGGATGGTTTCAACGCGGTCGAGGATGTTCTCCCCCAACGCATCTTTGATGGTATCTCCAAGCACTTTGCCGAGCATACTGACATTACTTCGCAACGCGGAATATTGTTCGTTCATAAAAACCCAGTCACCCCATCATTTTTGTTTATGCTCAGTCGAAAATCTTCTGAACATTATTTTGTCATCTCCCTTTATAAAGCCACGTAAAACCCCCGTCGTCAATTGCTGCGAAAACGGTTCAGCAAACGAATAAATGTGGGCAATTTACGAAATTTAATTCGCTTCGCGTCAGATAAGTGATGCTTATGGGAATGTGACGGAGATCGCGAGATTTTCCCCTCTCAGATGAGAGGGGAAGCGTCATTAATGCCAGCAGAAGTGATGAACAACCTGGGTAATCAATTCGCGGGTTGGTTTGATAAAGCGGGTTTCCAGATACTCATCCGGCTGGTGGGCCTGGTTGATGGAGCCAGGACCAAGGACCAGCGTCGGGCAGAGCGTTTGAATAAACGGTGCTTCGGTGCAGTAGTTCACCACATCGGTTTTCTCGCCGAGCAGTTTTTCCACCACTTCGACCAACTGGTGATCCGGCGGGCACTCGTAGCCTGGGATTGGTGGATGTAGCTCGGAAACTGTCAGGCGACCAGGCCAGCGTTCACTCACCGGTGCCAGGGCTTCTGTCAGCAACCCGTTCAGATCGCTCAGCGTCATGCCCGGTAGCGGGCGGATATCCATATGCAGCTCGCAGCAGGCGCAGATACGGTTGGAGGCATCGCCGCCGTGCAGGCTGCCGAGGTTCAGCGTCGGGTAAGGAACAGTGAACGAATCATGGTGATAGCGCTCTTTCAGGGAATCACGCAGCTGCATGATGTGGCCGATGGCATCATGCATCAGCTCAATGGCGTTCACGCCGCGCGCCGGATCGCTGGAGTGCCCGGACTGGCCCAGTACACGTACCGCCGTCGAGATATGGCCTTTGTGCGCACGAATCGGTTGCAGAGATGTTGGTTCGCCGATAATGGCGCAATCCGGGCGAATCGCCGTATTTTCTGAGAAGTAGCGTGCGCCTGCCATGCTGGTTTCTTCATCGGCAGTCGCCAGAATGTAGAGTGGTTTCTTCAGTTTTGTCACGTCGACGTCACGCAGCGCGTCGAGGATAAAGGCAAAGAAGCCTTTCATATCGGCAGTGCCCAGACCGTAAAGTTTGTTGTCGTGCTCGGTCAGGGTGAAGGGATCGCGGGTCCAGCGGCCATCGTCAAATGGCACGGTATCGGTATGTCCGGCCAGCAACAGGCCGCCTGCGCCGGTTCCGGTGCTGGCGAGCAGGTTAAATTTATGGCGTGTTCCGGGGACAGGCTGAACCTCAACGTTAAACCCAAGATCGCTAAACCAACCCGCCAGCAGATTGATTAAAGACTCATTGCTCTGATCCAATGCTTCTTCGGTTGCACTGATGGACGGTGTGGCGATCAGGGCGCGGTAGATCTCGATAAATGGCGGTAAGTTCATTTTCATTGTTGACACACCTTAGGTCGTGATAGTATCAATATTCATGCAATAAATGTGAATAAAAATACACTAACGTTGAGCATAAAGGAACCCGATGTTGAATACGCTGATTGTAGGCGCTAGCGGTTATGCGGGCGCAGAGCTTGTAAGCTACGTGAATCGCCATCCACATATGACCATAACCGCTTTGACCGTGTCAGCGCAAAGCAATGATGCAGGAAAGTTAATTTCTGATTTGCATCCGCAACTTAAGGGCATTGTTGATCTGCCGTTGCAGCCAATGTCTGACATCAGTGAGTTCACCGACGGTGTCGACGTGGTGTTTTTGGCCACTGCGCACGAAGTCAGCCACGACCTGGCACCGCAATTTCTGGCGGCCGGTTGTGTGGTGTTCGACCTCTCTGGCGCGTTTCGTGTTAACGATGGCGCGTTCTATGAAAAATATTACGGTTTCACCCATCAGCACCCGGATCTGCTTGAAAAAGCGGTATACGGCCTGGCGGAGTGGAGCGCAGACAAACTGAAAGAAGCGGAGCTGATTGCTGTCCCGGGTTGCTACCCGACGGCGGCGCAGCTTTCACTTAAGCCATTGATCGACGCAGGTCTGCTGGATCTTAATCAGTGGCCGGTGATCAACGCCACCAGTGGCGTGAGCGGTGCCGGGCGCAAGGCCGCTATCTCCAACAGCTTCTGCGAAGTGAGCCTTCAGCCGTATGGCGTGTTTAACCACCGTCATCACCCTGAAATTACCACCCATCTGGGCGCGGAGGTGATTTTCACCCCGCACCTGGGCAGCTTCCCGCGTGGGATCCTCGAAACTATTACCTGCCGCCTGAAACCGGGCGTAACCAAAGAACAGGTGAACGAGGTCTTCACTCAGGCATACGCGGATAAACCGCTGGTGCGTTTGTACGATAAAGGCGTGCCGGCGCTGAAAAACGTGGTCGGTCTGCCGTTCTGCGATATCGGCTTTGCTGTGCAGGGCGAACACCTGATTGTGGTCGCCGCAGAAGATAACTTACTCAAAGGCGCTGCCGCCCAGGCCATGCAGTGCGCAAATATTCGTTTTGGCTTCGCTGAAACGCAGTCTCTTATTTAAGGTGTGATGATGAACCCATTAATTATCAAACTCGGTGGTGTACTGCTGGACAGCGAAGAAGCGCTGGAGCGTCTTTTTACCGCGCTGGTTAACTATCGCGAATCTCACCAACGTCCGCTGGTGATTGTTCACGGTGGCGGTTGCGTGGTGGATGAACTGATGAAAGGACTCAATCTGCCGGTGAAAAAGAAAAATGGTCTGCGCGTCACGCCTGCCGATCAGATTGACATCATCACCG
Organism: Pantoea sp. LS15; assembly: GCF_012241585.1. NCBI lineage: Bacteria > Pseudomonadati > Pseudomonadota > Gammaproteobacteria > Enterobacterales > Erwiniaceae > Pantoea > Pantoea sp. LS15. The sequence goes on along the minus strand of NZ_JAAVXA010000022.1, from coordinate 10,422 downwards.
GTGCGCTGGCGGGGACGGCGAACAAAACGCTACTGGCATGGGCGAAGAAACACCATATTGCTTCCGTAGGCCTCTACCTGGGCGATGGCGATAGCGTAAAAGTGACCCAGCTCGACGAAGAGCTCGGCCATGTTGGACTGGCACAGCCAGGTTCGCCTAAGCTGATTAACACACTGCTGGATGGTGGTTTCCTGCCGGTGGTCAGTTCTATCGGTGTCACCGAAGAGGGCGAACTGATGAATGTGAATGCGGACCAGGCGGCAACGGCACTGGCGGCAACGCTGGGCGCAGACCTGATCCTGCTTTCCGACGTGAGCGGTATTCTGGACGGCAAAGGTCAGCGCATTGCAGAAATGACGGCGGCGAAAGCCGAGCAGCTGATTGCGCAGGGCATTATTACCGACGGCATGATCGTCAAAGTGAACGCTGCACTGGATGCCGCGCGCACGCTCGGTCGCCCGGTAGATATCGCGTCCTGGCGTCACGCGGAGCAACTCCCGGCGCTGTTTAACGGCATGCCGATTGGCACGCGTATTTTAGCGTAAGTTTTTATTGAATGACCGTAGGCCGGGTAAGCGCAGCGCCACCCGGCGGAACTAACGAATAAAGGAACGATGTTATGGCACTTTGGGGTGGGCGTTTTACACAGGCAGCGGATCAGCGGTTCAAACAGTTCAACGACTCTTTGCGCTTCGACTACCGCCTGGCCGAACAGGATATTGTCGGCTCTGTGGCCTGGTCCAAAGCGCTGGTGACAGTTGGCGTACTGACCGCAGAGGAACAGCAGCAGCTGGAAGAGGCACTGAATAATCTGCTGGAAGAAGTGCGCCTGAACCCGGAGCAAATCCTCCAGAGCGACGCCGAAGATATTCACAGTTGGGTGGAAGGGAAGCTCATCGACAAAGTTGGCCAACTGGGTAAGAAGCTGCATACCGGCCGTAGCCGTAACGACCAGGTCGCAACTGATCTGAAGCTGTGGTGTAAAGATACCGTTGGCGAACTGCTGGCCGCTAACCGTCAATTGCAGAGTGCGCTGGTGGAAACCGCGCAGAACAACCAGGACGCGGTTATGCCGGGTTACACCCACCTGCAACGTGCGCAGCCAGTGACGTTTGCGTACTGGTGCCTGGCCTATGTCGAGATGCTGGCACGTGATGAAAGCCGTCTGCAGGATACCCTGAAACGTCTGGACGTGAGTCCGTTGGGTAGCGGCGCGCTGGCCGGTACGGCGTACGAAATTGATCGTGAACAGCTGGCAGGCTGGTTGGGCTTTGCCTCTGCCACCCGTAACAGCCTGGACAGCGTGTCTGACCGTGACCATGTGCTGGAACTGCTCTCAAATGCTTCAATCGGCATGGTCCACCTGTCGCGTTTCGCAGAAGACCTGATCTTCTTCAACTCCGGTGAGGCCGGGTTTGTCGAGTTGTCTGACCGTGTGACTTCAGGTTCTTCCCTGATGCCGCAGAAGAAAAACCCGGATGCGCTGGAGCTTATCCGCGGTAAGTGTGGCCGTGTTCAGGGCGCACTGACTGGCATGATGATGACCCTGAAAGGGCTGCCGCTGGCGTATAACAAAGATATGCAGGAAGACAAAGAAGGGCTGTTCGACGCGCTCGACACCTGGCTGGACTGTCTGCATATGGGCGCACTGGTGCTGGATGGTATTCAGGTGAAACGCCCGCGTTGCCAGGAAGCTGCGCAGCAGGGTTACGCTAACTCCACCGAACTGGCGGACTACCTGGTAGCGAAAGGTGTTCCGTTCCGTGAAGCGCACCATATTGTGGGCGAAGCGGTAGTGGAAGCGATTCGCCAGGGTAAACCGCTGGAAGACCTGGCGCTTGCCGAGCTGCAGAAGTTCAGCGCGGTTATCGGGGATGATGTTTATCCGATTCTGGCGTTGCAGTCTTGCCTGGATAAGCGTGCGGCGAAAGGCGGCGTGTCACCTAAGCAGGTCGCGCAGGCGATTGCGGATGCGAAAAACCGGTTAGTTTAAACTGTGCGGCCGGGTGTCCTCACCCCGGCCCTCTCCCTGTGGGAGAGGGAGAAAAACGGAGCCTGGCTTAACGCCAGGCTTTTTTACGCAAAAAAAAGCGGACCACGGGGTCCGCAAAAGTTCACGTTGGCTTTAGTTGTTCGAGTTTTGAGAGAAACTCGCTGACGGAGCGGGGACGTCAAGGGTCAAACACGTGCCGCCTCGTCTATGTGGCGTATTATTCAACAGAATGCTTGATAGGGATAATCGTTCGTTGCTATGCTATCTATCGCCATGAACTATCGTGGCGACGGAGGATGAATAATGAATATTCGTGATCTTGAATACCTGGTAGCGTTAGCCGAGCACCGTCATTTTCGCCGCGCGGCAGATTCCTGCCACGTCAGCCAGCCTACGCTGAGCGGTCAGATCCGCAAGCTGGAGGATGAGCTGGGGGTGATGCTGCTGGAGCGCACCAGTCGTAAGGTACTGTTCACCCAGGCCGGTCTGCTGCTGGTTGATCAGGCGCGCACCGTGCTGCGCGAGGTCAAAGTGCTCAAGGAAATGGCAAGCCAGCAGGGGGAAACGATGTCCGGCCCACTGCATATTGGCCTGATCCCAACCGTTGGCCCGTACCTGTTGCCGCACATCATTCCGATGCTGCACCAGACGTTCCCGAAACTTGAAATGTACCTGCATGAAGCGCAGACCCATCAACTGCTGGCGCAGTTAGATAGCGGCAAACTCGACTGCGCCATTCTTGCGCTGGTGAAAGAGAGTGAAGCCTTTATTGAGGTGCCGCTGTTTGACGAGCCGATGATGCTGGCGATCTATCAAGATCACCCGTGGGCGAACCGCGATCGTGTGCCGATGGCCGATCTGGCCGGCGAAAAACTGCTGATGCTGGAAGATGGCCACTGTCTGCGCGATCAGGCGATGGGTTTTTGCTTTGAAGCGGGTGCTGATGAAGATACCCATTTCCGCGCAACCAGCCTGGAAACGCTGCGTAATATGGTGGCTGCGGGAAGTGGTATTACACTGCTGCCTGCGCTGGCCGTACCGCGAGAACGCACGCGAGATGGCGTGGTGTACCTGCCGTGCATTAAGCCAGAGCCACGCCGTACGATTGGCCTGGTTTATCGCCCTGGTTCGCCGCTGCGCAGCCGCTATGAGCAGCTGGCAGAGGCCATCCGGAGTTCAATGGATGGCCACTTTGACAGCGCGTTAAAACAGGCGGTTCAGACCGTTTAGTGCCGCTACCCGATAGGCTTCTGCCATGGTCGGGTAGTTAAAGGTGGTGTTAACGAAGTACTCGATGGTGTTACCACCCCCTTTTTGCTCCATTATCGCCTGGCCGATATGAATGATTTCCGCCGCGCGTTCACCAAAGCAGTGAATACCGAGGATCTCTTTCGTCTCGCGATGGAACAAAATCTTCAGCGTTCCCACACTCATCCCCACGATTTGCGCGCGCGCCAGATGTTTAAACTGCGCACGACCCACCTCGTAAGGCACTTTCATGGCCGTCAGTTGCTGTTCGGTTTTCCCGACTGAGCTAATTTCCGGGATGGTGTAAATCCCTGTCGGAATATCTTCAATCAGATGCGCCGTTGCTTCGCCTTTCACCAGCGCCTGAGCCGCAATGCGTCCCTGGTCGTAGGCTGCTGACGCGAGACTTGGATAGCCAATAACATCACCGACTGCGTAAACGTGCGGCAGGGCGGTCTGGTACATACTGTTGACCTTCAACTGACCACGGCTGTCGGTTTCCAGACCAATGTTTTCCAGCGCCAGTGAATCGGTGTTACCGGTACGGCCGTTGGCATACAGCAGACAGTCGGCTTTGAGCTTCTTGCCAGATTTCAGGTGCATGATCACACCGTCATCGCAGCCTTCGATTTTCTCATACTCTTCGTTGTGGCGAATGACGACACCGCTGTTCCAGAAGTGATATGAGAGGGAATCCGACATCTCCTGGTCGAGGAAAGCCAGCAGGCGATCGCGGGTGTTGATCAGGTCAACTTTGACCTCCATGCCCCGGAAGATCGACGCATATTCACAGCCAATCACCCCTGCGCCGTAGATAATCACATGGCGTGGTTCGTGGTGCAGGCTGAGGATGGAGTCGCTGTCATAAATACGTGGGTGCGAGAAGTCGACGTCGGTAGGATGGTACGGGCGCGAGCCGCAAGCAATAACGAATTTTTCAGCGGTAATGGTTTCAACCGAACCGTCGTGGCATTCGAGTGCCAGGGTGTGCTCATCAACAAAATGCGCGTTGCCCTGCAAAATTTCACAGTGGTTACGCTCATAAAACCCCTGACGCATGCGTGTCTGCTGGTTAATGACGGTATCCGCATGATTCAGGATGTCGGCAAAGGATGAACGAAGAAGTCGGGAGTGGTCGCTGTAGAGAGGGTTCTGGTTAAATTCAATAATGCGGCTAACGGCGTGGCGAAGGGCTTTCGAAGGGATGGTGCCCCAGTGGGTGCAACCGCCGCCAACATTATGGTAGCGCTCAATGACCGCTACTCTGGCTCCCTGTTTCACCAGACCCATAGCAGCACCTTCGCCGCCGGGGCCGGAACCAATAACTATTGCGTCGTAATCGTAGGAATGTGGCATGGCAAGGCTTACCTGTTCTTATACATAAAAGCAACAGAATCATAACATCATTGCCAGAGTAACCCAATTATCGTTGTGCTTTTTTCGGGCAGTGGAGCACAAACCGCACGTAAACAATCATTCACAAAGCCAGGCAAACAGATTAATTTTATTCTCTGGTATAGTGCCATTAGGCCTTTGGAAGGATTCAACTATCGTGATGGGCGTAAGAGCACAACAAAAAGAGAAAACCCGGCGTTCGCTGGTGGAAGCCGCATTCAGTCAACTGAGTGCCGAGCGTAGTTTTGCCAGTTTGAGCCTGCGTGAAGTTGCGCGCGAGGCCGGGATTGCGCCAACGTCCTTCTATCGTCACTTCCGTGATGTGGATGAACTGGGTCTGACCATGGTCGACGAAAGTGGTCTGATGCTTCGCCAGCTCATGCGCCAGGCGCGTCAGCGTATCGCAAAAGGTGGCAGCGTGATCCGCACCTCCGTGTCGACCTTTATGGAATTTATCGGCAATAACCCCAACGCGTTTCGTCTGCTTCTGCGCGAGCGTTCCGGAACCTCTGCGGCGTTTCGTGCTGCCGTCGCGCGTGAAATTCAGCATTTCATCGCGGAACTTGCCGACTATCTTGAACTCGAAAACCATATGCCGCGTGCGTTTACAGAAGCACAGGCTGAGGCGATGGTGACGATTGTTTTCAGCGCGGGTGCCGAAGCGCTGGATATCAGCATTGAACAACGCAAGCAGCTCGAAGAGCGACTGGTATTACAGTTGCGCATGATTTCTAAAGGTGCGTACTACTGGTATCGCCGTGAACAAGAGAAACTGGCACATCAAACCGAAGAGTGAAGGTGAGTAATGAAACAGTCAGGTCAGGATAAAGGGACGCTGTTGCTGGCATTGATCGCTGGCTTATCCATTAATGGTACGTTTGCCGCTATTTTTAGCTCAATCGTGCCATTTTCGATTTTCCCGCTAATTGCACTGGTGCTGACGGTTTACTGTCTGCATCAACGTTACCTGAACCGCACTATGCCGGTCGGGTTACCGGGGTTGGCTGCCGCCTGCTTTATTCTGGGTGTGTTGCTGTATAGCACGGTGGTGCGTGCCGAGTATCCGGATATCGGCTCTAACTTCTTCCCTGCGGTACTGTCTGTGGCGCTGGTGTTCTGGATTGGCTCGCGCATGCGTAGCCGTAAGAGCCAGTTACCAGAGTAAAAGGTTTTGTCATTGTAGGCCGGATAAGCGAAGCGCCATCCGGCTTTTTTGGCAGGTGGCGCTTCGCTTACCTGCCCTACAAGGCCCACATTACTTTGCCGTGAGCAGTACACCGCACTCCATATGGTGCGTATACGGGAATTGATCGAACAGCGCCAGACGTTCAACCTTGTGCGTCTGGCCTAATGTTTCGAGGTTCTTGCACAGCGTCTCCGGATTGCAGGAGATGTACAAAATACGCGGGTACGCCTGCACCATCTTCTCGGTTTCGCTGTCCAGGCCACTGCGCGGCGGATCGACAAAAATCGTCTCACACTGGTAACTCTTCAGGTCGATACCCTGTAATCGATTGAACTCACGTACGCCGTTCATTGCCTGCGTAAACTCTTCTGCGGCCATACGAATGATCTGCACGTTGTCGATATGATTGGCCGCGATGTTGTACTGTGCAGCCGCAACCGATGGTTTGGCGATTTCTGTGGCCAGCACGCGTTCGAAATTTCGCGCCAGCGCCAGCGAGAAGTTGCCGTTACCGCAGTACAGCTCAAGCAGATCGCCCGTCGACCCTTCCGTCGCCTTCAGCGCCCATTCCAGCATCTGCACGTTCATCGCAGCGTTCGGCTGGGTGAAGCTGTTCTCGACCTGACGATACACCATCTCTTTACCTGCCACCGGCAGACGCTCGTCGATGTAATCCTGATCCAGCATGATTTTGGTTTTGGTGGCACGGCCAATCAGATGAACATTGATGTTCTGCGCGCGCAGTGCATCGCGCAGGGCTTCTGCCTGCTCACGCCACTCGTCATTCAGCGCTTTGTGATACAGCAGAGAGACAATCGCCTGGTTACTTTGAGTAGTCAGGTAGTCAATCTGGAACAGCTTATTGCGCAGCACTGGGTTGGTGCGCACACCGTCCATAATGAGGGTCATGAGCTGGTTAATCAGCTCGCTTGCCGCCGGAAAACTGTCTACGCGGATACGGGATTTTGTCTGCTGATCAAAAATGATGTGGTACAGGTCGTCACCGTCGTGCCAGATGCGGAATTCAGCGCGCATGCGGTAGTGGCTGACAGGAGAGCGGAACACCTCGGGAACGGGCGCGTTGAAAGGCGTCATAATACTTTGCAGGCGGACAACTTTCTCTGCCAGCTGCGCGTCGTACTGTTCTGTCGGGAGGTGTTCTGGGGTCATGATGCGTCCTGAGTGATAAAGAATTACGCGGGGATTGTAGGCATTGTTCAGGGGATGTCCAGATTTAATGGCTAATAGCTATCTGGACATCTATACGTGTCTAATTGTAGCATTCTGTTTCCGGTCTCCTGAGAGTGAAAAGGGAATCCAGTGTAAATCTGGAGCTGACGCGCAGCGGTAAAGACTGGCGGGATGAGAGTTGTAGACACTGTGAAAATGGGAAGTCTTCATCCTTATAAAGCCACCTAGCCCGAAGACCTGCCGGGATCACGTCGCATTTGGTTTCATTATCGCGTGCTATAGATGAGGCCTGCGGCATCCTTCTTATATTGTGGATGCTTTAACAATGATTAAAAAAGTATCGCTGCTGACGGCGTTGTCCGTCACGGCATTTTCGGGCTGGGCGCAGGATAGCGAAGACTCGTTGGTGGTGACTGCAAACCGTTTTGAACAACCGGCAAAAACCGTTCTGGCTCCGACATCTGTTGTGACGCGTGAAGATATTGAACGCTGGCAGGCAAAGAGTGTGGTGGAAATCATGTCACGTCTGCCTGGCGTGGATATCGCGCAAAGCGGTGGAATGGGCACGAACTCTTCGACTTTTATTCGCGGAACCGAATCTCGCCATGTGCTGGTGCTGATTGACGGTATTCCTTTGAATAACGCCGGGATCAGCAACGTTCCTGACCTGAGCCAGATCCCGACTTCCCTGATTCAGCGTATTGAATACATTCGTGGCCCACGTTCGGCCCTGTATGGCTCCGACGCGATTGGCGGTGTGATCAACATCATTACCGGGCGCGATAAACCGGGCGCGGAAATATCTGCGGGTGTGGGGTCTAAGGGTTACCAAACCTATGATGGCTCTTTCCAGCAGGTTCTTGATAAAACCAAAATCACCATGGCGGGTAACTACACCTATACCCGTGGTTTTGATATTGCTGCGAACGATGTCCCGCGCCAGCCGGATCGTGATGGCTTTATGAGTAAGTCGTTATACGGCTCTGTGGAACAGCAGATCACCGATAGCGTGAGCGGCTTCTTCCGTGGTTTTGGTTATGACAACCGCACGGCGTATGACGGTTACGATACTTACAATGATGATTACACGGCGATACTCGGCACCCCGGACACGCGTCAACTGTATAGCCAGAACTGGGATACCGGTCTGCGCTTTAGCCAGGGAATTTATCAATCTCAACTGGTGGCAGGCTATGGTCGCAGCAAAGACCTGAACTATGATCCGAGCAAAGGTCGCTATGCAGCCTCTTCCAGCATGGATGATGTGAAGCAATACACCGCTCAGTGGATGAACAATGTGGCCGTCGGTCACGGTAATATCGGAGCAGGTCTGGACTGGCAGAAACAGAAAGCCCAGCCGGGGACGGCATCTCTGAAGAAAGGCTACGAGCAGCACAATACGGGTGTTTTCCTCTCCGGTATGCAGCAGTTTGATAGCGTGACGCTGGAAGCCGCCGCCCGTAATGATGACAACTCGAACTTCGGCAACCACAGCACCTGGCAAACCAGCGCGGCCTGGGAGTTTATCGAAGGATATCGCTTCATTGCCTCCTACGGTACGGCCTATAAAGCGCCAACCATGAGCCAGATCCACAGTACGAAGTACGGCAACCCGGATCTTAAACCTGAAGAGAGCAAGCAGTGGGAAGGCGGATTTGAAGGCTTAACCGGCCCGGTGAGCTGGCGTGTTAGCGCTTACCGTAACGATGTCGATAATCTGATTGGTTACGATCAGATGAACCGTCCTTACAACGTGGACAAAGCGCGTATCGAAGGGGTTGAAGCCACCGCTCAGTTTGATACCGGTCCGGTAAGCCATCAGGTCTCTTATGACTATGTTGATCCGCGCAATGCAAACACCAATGAAGTGCTCAAGCGTCGCTCTAAACAGCAGGTGAAATATCAGCTCGACTGGCAAACCTGGGATATTGACTGGGATCTTGCATACCGTTATCTGGGCACTCGCTACGACGATGACTTCAGCGGCTACCCTTCTCGCGAAGTGAAAATGGGCGGTGTGAGCCTGTGGGATATCGCAGTTTCATATCCTGTCACCTCTCACCTCACAGTTCGTGGTAAAATAGCCAATCTGTTCGATAAAGATTACGAGACAGTTTATGGCTACCAAACTGCAGGACGGGAATACACCTTGTCTGGCAGCTACACCTTCTGATCCGCGTCCCACTGTGCTGGTGTTTGATTCCGGCGTTGGTGGGCTTTCGGTCTATGATGAGATTCGGCATCTCCTGCCGAATCTCCATTACATCTACGCTTTTGATAACGTCGCTTTTCCGTACGGGGAAAAAAGCGAAGAGTTTATTGTTGAGCGTGTGGTTGAAATTGTCACCGCGGTACAAAAGCGTTACCCCCTTGCGCTGGCGGTCATCGCCTGCAATACGGCGAGTACGGTTTCCCTTCCTGCCTTGCGTGAAAAATTCCAGTTCCCGGTTGTGGGTGTCGTTCCTGCAATAAAGCCAGCCGCGCGTCTGACGGCGAACGGTATCGTTGGTTTGCTGGCAACACGTGGCACGGTGAAGCGTCCTTATACGCGTGAACTGATCGAACGCTTTGCTAATGAATGCCAGATTGCAATGCTCGGATCGGCGGAGCTTGTGGAAATGGCTGAAGCGAAGTTGCATGGACACGCTGTTTCGCTGGAAGAGCTGCGCCGCATTTTGCGCCCCTGGTTGCGGATGCCGGAGCCGCCAGACACCGTTGTTCTGGGATGTACCCATTTCCCTCTTTTACAGGAAGAGCTTCTGGCTGTTCTGCCAGAGGGGACTCGTCTGGTGGATTCCGGTGCGGCAATTGCGCGTCGTACCGCCTGGTTGCTGGAACATGAAGCGCCAGATGCAAAATCTACCGATGCAAATATCGCTTTTTGTATGGCGATAACAAAAGAAACTGAACAACTTTTACCCGTTTTACATCGTTACGGCTTTGAAACGCTCGAAAAACTGGCGTTGTAACACGGTTTTGAGCAAAAAAGAGGCGGTTGAAAGTTTTTTTTAAAAGAGGGGTTGTCAACGTCTGAGAACTCCCTATAATGCGCCTCCACTGACACGGAACAACGGCTTGCAAGCCGCCGGGTTAGCGGGGTTCAGAGATGAACGCCAACAGAGAAAAGTGAAAATAATCGCTTGACTCTGAATGAGGAAAACGTAATATACGGGACCTCGCAACGGTGAGCTGAAAGCCGCGTTGCA
>NZ_JAAVXA010000022.1:0-161 GCF_012241585.1 Pantoea sp. LS15 | reverse complement strand
AAAGTGACATGGATTCTTAACGTCCTCGGACGATAAATGAATACCAAGTCTCAACGAGTGAACACGTAATTCATTACGAAGTTTAATTCATTGAGCATCAAACTTTTAAATTGAAGAGTTTGATCATGGCTCAGATTGAACGCTGGCGGCAGGCCTAACAC
>NZ_JAAVXA010000021.1:0-43278 GCF_012241585.1 Pantoea sp. LS15 | reverse complement strand
GTACATCCACTACTACAACAACGAACGAATCAAGCTAAAACTAAACGGCCTGAGTCCGGTACAATACCGAACTCAGGCCATGTCAGCCGCCAGTTAAGAAAGTGTCCAATATATGGGGTTCACTTCACGGGGCGGCCTTAACGCTACTTGTCCTGCGCTATCGTGGTTAAAGCAACAAACGCATCCGGTTCATCACTCTTTACTACGAGTACGCTGGCGACAATGAACGCGATGCATATATAGCGTTTCATTATGCGGTCCCTGCAGCTAACCGCTCCACCGTTCACCACCGGTGATAAGTCGGTGGACACAAGCTCTGACGAAAGCCTGATTTACGGTTGTGGTGACGCCTTTCCCGGGACCGGTGCCCATGTGCGAGATGGCGGAAAGGGACGCTGCATACTAGTTGGCCGTAGCGTAAAACGTAACCCATGGAAGTGATTTCTAAGAATATATTTAGGGAGTTGCAGTTTGATTACATAAGGACCTGAGATATTCTTGTAAGCCTCTGACGAGAGCTTGAAAACCACCCAACGGACCGCGAATCCCGAGGGACAAAAAAACCGCCACATTGCTGTTGGCGGTTTTTTTATTGCTGTGTGTAATCTTTGTATCAGTAGAAATCGCAGGTCGCTTTCTCTGCCTGGTCCATCCACACCGGCTTCTCACTGGTTTTCGCCCAGACGCGGTGCAGATAGCTGTAAAAACGTGCGCGATCTTTCCAGAACAGCATCACCGGCAGAGCCAGCACACCAGCCACTACGGCGAAAGTGCGACGCATGAAAACGATATGAGCCGGAAACTCTTTATAAAGATCCATATTTTTCTCCCCTATAGTTGGCCGGAAACGTCATCCGGAAAATTCAAAATCTGTGACCTGGATAAAATAATATCGCTTTGTTTGTAATTTTACTACTCATCCGACCACTTATTTTTGTCCGTTTAGTGAAAATTTACACTCGCGCCGTAATTAAGTTACAAAAAAGTTAACAGTTTACTTATCAATGGTTAAATTGTGGGCTTTGTCATTTTTATACTTTTTTTACACCCGCCCTCCCCATTTTTGCGAAATCTTTGCGCCAGAAATCCTACCGTTAACACAACAACAAAAGTCACCCGGAGGTGGATTGTGAGTGCAGGTCTTATTGCCGGCATCGTGCTGGTGTTCCTGTTATTGGGTTATCTGGTTTATGCCCTGATTAATGCGGAGGCATTCTGATGGCTGCTCAGGCGTTTTTGCTTATTGCCAGCTTCTTAGTGGTATTGTTCGTTCTGGCAAGGCCAGTGGGAACAGGACTGGCACGGCTGATCAACAACGTACCTTTGCCGGGCACGGGAAGCGTTGAAAAAGGGATCTGGCGTGTACTGGGAGTACGTGATCAGGAAATGAACTGGCGTCAATATCTGACAGCCATTCTGCTGCTGAATATCGTTGGGCTTATTGCCCTTTTTGCCATGCTGATGTTGCAGGGTATCCTGCCGTTCAATCCGCAACAATTACCAGGCCTGTCCTGGCATCTTGCGTTGAACACGGCAGTCAGCTTTGTCACCAATACTAACTGGCAATCCTATGCCGGTGAAACCACGCTCAGCTATTTCAGCCAGATGGTCGGTTTAACCGTGCAGAACTTCCTCTCGGCGGCCACAGGTATCGCCGTTATCTTCGCGCTGACGCGTGCTTTTGCACGTCAAAAAATCAGTACGTTGGGTAACGCCTGGGTGGACCTGACGCGCATCACGCTGTGGATCCTGCTGCCGATTGCTCTGCTGATCGCGCTGTTCTTTATTCAGCAAGGCACCCTGCAAAACGTGCTGCCTTACGCGCCTTATACCTCACTGGAAGGTGCAAAACAGCTCCTGCCGATGGGGCCGGTAGCATCGCAGGAAGCCATTAAGATGCTCGGAACTAACGGTGGCGGCTTCTTTAATGCCAACTCGTCTCATCCGTTTGAAAACCCAACCGCCCTGACCAATTTTGTGCAGATACTGGCGATTTTCCTGATCCCTGCCGCACTCTGCTTTGCCTTTGGTGATGTGGTCAATGATCGCCGTCAGGGACGTACGCTGCTGTGGACCATGTCGCTGATCTTCGTGGTCTGTGTTGCGCTGGTCATGTGGGCAGAATGGCAGGGTAATCCACATTTCCTCTCACTGGGTGCTGATAGCGCGATCAACATGGAAGGTAAAGAGAGCCGCTTTGGCATTCTCGCCAGTAGCCTGTATGCCGTCGTCACCACAGCGGCATCCTGCGGGGCGGTAAATGCTATGCATGATTCCTTTACGGCACTGGGTGGCATGATCCCAATGTGGCTGATGCAGATAGGCGAAGTGGTATTTGGCGGGGTAGGTTCTGGTCTTTACGGCATGCTGCTGTTTGTGCTGCTGGCGGTGTTTATTGCCGGTCTGATGATTGGACGAACCCCGGAATATCTCGGTAAAAAAATCGACGTTCGCGAGATGAAATTAACTGCACTGGCGATTCTGGTCACCCCTGCTCTCGTGCTGCTCAGCGCGGCGCTGGCGCTGATGACCGAAGCCGGACGCAGCGGCATCTTTAATCCAGGTATTCACGGTTTTAGCGAAGTGCTGTATGCCGTCTCCTCTGCTGCTAACAACAACGGTAGCGCCTTTGCCGGCTTGAGCGCCAACTCGCCATTCTGGAACTGCCTGCTGGCGTTCTGCATGTTCTTTGGTCGCTTTGGCGTCATTGTGCCGGTCATGGCCATTGCCGGATCGCTGGTGAGTAAAAAAATTCAACCGACCACCACTGGCACATTGCCGACCCACGGCGCGCTGTTTATCGGCCTGTTGACAGGCACCGTGTTGCTGGTCGGCGCCCTGACCTTTATCCCCGCCCTCGCGTTAGGCCCGGTCGCGGAATTCCTCTCTTTACGCTGATTTTGCGGAGAAATTGTCATGAGTCGTAAACAACTGGCCCTGCTCGAACCGTCATTAGTTCGCCAGGCGCTTATGGATGCGGTGAAAAAGTTGAGTCCGCGCGTCCAGTGGCACAACCCGGTGATGTTTATTGTCTGGGCGGGCAGTGTTCTGACCACCGCCCTGGCGATTGCCATGGGAACGGGCCACATGCCGGGAAATACGATGTTTACCGGCGCCATCAGCCTGTGGCTGTGGTTTACCGTGCTGTTTGCCAACTTTGCAGAAGCACTGGCGGAAGGCCGGAGTAAAGCGCAGGCCAACAGCCTGAAAGGGGTAAAAAAGACCGCCTTCGCGCGCAAGTTGCGTGAACCGAAATACGGTGCACAGATGGATCACGTTCCGGCGGATGAACTGCGTAAGGGTGATGTGGTACTGGTGGAAGCCGGCGACATTATCCCTTGTGACGGTGAAGTGATTGAAGGCGGCGCATCTGTGGATGAAAGCGCCATCACCGGTGAATCCGCGCCGGTTATCCGTGAGTCCGGCGGTGATTTCGCCTCCGTGACGGGCGGGACGCGCATTCTCTCCGACTGGCTGGTGATCCAGTGTAGCGTTAACCCAGGGGAAACATTCCTCGACCGGATGATCGCCATGGTGGAAGGCGCGCAGCGTCGTAAAACACCTAACGAAATCGCACTGACCATTCTGCTCGTGGCCTTGACGATCGTCTTCCTGCTGGCAACCGCGACGCTGTGGCCGTTCTCCGCCTACGGTGGCACTGCGGTGACCATTACCGTTCTGGTGGCGCTGCTGGTCTGCTTGATCCCAACCACGATTGGCGGCCTGTTGTCGGCTATCGGTGTGGCAGGTATGAGCCGTATGCTTGGTGCCAACGTCATCGCTACCAGTGGACGTGCCGTTGAAGCCGCTGGTGACGTAGATGTGTTGCTGCTGGATAAAACCGGGACCATTACCCTCGGCAACCGCCAGGCATCAGAGTTTTTACCCGCCCCAGGCGTGGATGAAAAAACGCTGGCAGATGCCGCGCAACTCTCTTCTCTTGCCGATGAAACCCCGGAAGGCCGCAGTATCGTGATTCTCGCCAAGCAGCGCTTTAACCTGCGCCAGCGCGACGTTCAGAGTCTGCATGCCACTTTCGTGCCCTTCACGGCGCAAACCCGCATGAGTGGGATTAACATTCAGGATCGCATGATCCGTAAAGGCTCCGTTGATGCGATTCGTCGCCATATTGAAGCCAACAACGGTCATTTCCCACCGGAAGTAGACAACCTGGTTGAGAGCGTTGCTCGTCAGGGTGCCACACCGCTGGTGGTGGCAGAGGGAGCGCATGTTCTGGGGGTGATTGCCCTGAAGGATATCGTCAAAGGCGGCATCAAAGAACGTTTTGCCCAGTTGCGTAAAATGGGGATCAAAACGGTGATGATCACCGGGGACAACCGTCTTACTGCCGCGGCGATTGCCGCCGAAGCGGGAGTCGATGATTTTCTTTCCGAAGCAACACCGGAAGCCAAACTGGCATTAATTCGCCAGTACCAGGCGGAAGGTCGTCTGGTGGCAATGACCGGGGACGGTACCAACGATGCCCCGGCCCTGGCGCAGGCCGACGTGGCAGTGGCGATGAACTCCGGTACCCAGGCGGCAAAAGAGGCGGGCAACATGGTCGATCTCGACTCTAACCCGACCAAGCTAATTGAAGTGGTGCACATCGGCAAACAGATGCTGATGACGCGCGGTTCGTTGACCACGTTCAGTATCGCCAATGACGTGGCAAAATATTTCGCCATTATTCCGGCCGCATTTGCTGCGACCTATCCACAACTGAATGCGCTGAATGTGATGCACCTGCACTCTCCGGCCTCGGCCATTCTGAGCGCAGTGATCTTTAACGCCTTGATTATTGTCTTCCTGATCCCGCTGGCGCTGAAAGGCGTGAGCTATAAACCGCTCACTGCGGCCGCCATGCTGCGCCGCAACCTGTGGATTTACGGCCTGGGCGGACTGGTGGTGCCTTTCATCGGCATCAAGGTTATCGACCTGCTGTTGACGCTGTTCGGCCTGGTTTAAAAGGTGAATCAAATGACGATGTTACGCCCCGCTATACTTCTGTTTATTCTGCTGTCTCTTATTACTGGCGGGCTGTATCCGCTGGTGACCACCGCGCTGGGCCAGTGGTGGTTTAAGGATCAGGCCAATGGCTCGCTGATTATGCAAAACGGTGAAAATCGCGGTTCGCGCCTGATTGGACAGAACTTTACGGATGCCCGTTACTTCCAGGGACGCCCTTCCGCCACTGCCGAAAGCCCGTATAATCCGATGGCTTCCGGCGGCAGCAACCTGGCAGGCAGCAACCCAGAGCTGGACAAAGCCGTCGCTGAACGAGTGGCAGCCCTGCGCACCGCCAATCCGCAGGCCAGCCGTGAGGTTCCCGTGGAACTGGTGACGGCCTCTGCCAGCGGGCTGGACTATAGCCTGACGCCAGCAGCAGTGGCATGGCAGATCCCGCGCGTCGCCGCTGCCCGTCAGTTGACCGTCGAGCAGGTCAGCCAGCTGGTTGCTGAGCACACGCAGAAACCACTGGTCAGTTTCATTGGCATGCCTGTGGTAAATATTGTTGAGCTGAATCTGGCGCTGGACGCGCTAAGGAAAAACTAAATGACCGACGAGCCCATGCGCCCGGATCCGGACAGGCTGCTAGAACAGACGGCTGAAGCCCATCGTGGCAAATTGAAAATCTTCTTCGGTGCCTGTGCAGGCGTCGGGAAAACCTTTGCCATGCTGACAGAAGCCCAGCGGCTGCGGGCACAGGGGCTCGATATTCTGATCGGCGTGGTGGAAACCCACGGACGCAAGGAGACAGCCTCACTGCTGAAGGGGCTGGCTACCCAGCCGCCCCGACGCATTAGCCACCGTGGTCGGTTAGTCACTGAATTCGATCTCGATGCCGCCCTCGCCCGTCGTCCCGCGCTTATCCTGATGGACGAACTGGCGCACAGCAATGCGCCAGGCTCACGCCATCCGAAACGCTGGCAGGATGTTGAAGAGTTACTTGAAGCCGGTATCGATGTATTCACGACGGTAAATGTTCAGCACCTCGAAAGCCTGAACGACGTGGTCAGTGGCGTGACCGGTATTCAGGTACGTGAGACCGTGCCTGATCCTTTCTTCGATTCCGCGGACGAGGTGGTGCTGGTCGACCTTCCGCCAGATGATTTGCGCCAGCGCCTGCACGAAGGCAAAGTCTATATCGCCGGCCAGGCCGAGCGCGCTATCGAACATTTCTTCCGCAAAGGCAACCTGATTGCCCTGCGCGAACTGGCTTTACGCCGAACCGCTGACCGTGTTGACGATCAGATGCGTGCCTGGCGTGATCTGCAAGGCCAGGAACGCGTCTGGCATACGCGGGATGCCATCCTGCTGTGTATTGGTCACGGCAGCGGCAATGAAAAACTTGTCCGCACCGCCGCTCGCCTTGCGGCCAAATTTGGCAGTGTCTGGCATGCCGTGTATGTCGAAACGCCGCAGCTTCACGCGCTACCTGAAAACCAGCGCCGGGCAATTCTGAGTTCGCTGCGCCTGGCCCAGGAGCTGGGCGCGGAAACGGCGACCCTATCCGATCCTCAGGAAGATAAAGCTATTCTGCGCTACGCGCGTGAGCACAACCTAGGAAAAATCGTGATTGGTCGTCGCCAGAATCGTCGCTGGTTTAGCCGCGAATCTTTTGCCGACAAACTGGCCCGCCGAGCACCCGATCTTGATCTGGTAGTCGTGGCGCTGGATGACAAACCCACACCGTTACCCAACCGCGCGCCTGACAGCCGAACCTTTGCTGATAAATGGCGAATTCAGCTTCGCGGTTGCTTTGTCGCCGTGATGCTTTGCGCCCTGATTACCGTGATTGCCAGCCAGTGGCTGATTGCCTTCGACGCCGCTAACCTGGTGATGATTTATCTGCTCGGCGTGGTGGTGGTGGCGCTCTTTTACGGACGCTGGCCGTCAGTACTGGCGACAGTGATTAATGTCATCAGCTTTGATCTGTTCTTTATTGCCCCCAAGGGAACGCTTGCTGTGTCGGATGTGCAATACATCCTGACCTTTGCCGTGATGCTTACTGTCGGGCTGGTGATCGGTAATTTGACGGCGGGTGTACGCTATCAGGCGCGTATTGCCCGTTATCGCGAACAACGCACGCGTCATCTCTATGAGATGTCGAAATCGCTGGCGGTGGGCCGCACGCCGCTGGATATCGTGCAGACCAGTGAGCAGTTTATTCGCTCGACGTTTCATGCCAGCAACCTGATTTTACTCCCGGACGAACACGGCAAGCTGCGCCCACTGACGTCGGTCTCAGGCATGACCCCCTGGGATGAAGCCATCGCGCGCTGGAGCTTTGATAAGGGGTTACCTGCAGGCGCGGGGACAGACACCCTGCCCGGTGTGCCTTATCAAATTTTGCCGCTGCGCAGTGCCGATAAAAACCAGGGGCTGGTTATCGTTGAGCCGTCAAATCTGCGTCAACTGATGATCCCTGAGCAGCAACGACTGCTGGAAACCTTTACGCTGCTGGTTGCCAGCGCACTGGAACGGCTGGCGCTGACTGCCAGCGAAGAACAGGCTCGTCTGGCAAGCGAGCGTGAGAGTATTCGTAACTCATTGCTTGCGGCGCTCTCTCACGATCTGCGGACCCCGCTCACCGTCCTGTTTGGTCAGTCAGAAATCCTGACCCTGGATTTGGCGGCAGAAGGGTCTAAACATGCCCTTCAGGCCAGTGAGATCCGTCAGCATGTACTGAATACCACGCGTCTGGTGAATAACCTGCTTGATATGGCGCGTATTCAGTCAGGTGGATTTAACCTCAAAAAAGAGTGGCTCACGCTCGAAGAGGTAGTTGGCAGCGCGCTGAAAATGCTGGAGCCAGGCCTTGGCGGGCGCCATATTGCATTGAACATGCCCGAACCGCTTACCTTAATTCACGTTGATGGTCCGCTGTTTGAACGGGTGCTGATCAACTTGCTGGAAAATGCCGGTAAGTATGCGGGATCCAGCGCCCAGATTGGGGTCGATGCGACAGTGGAAGATCAGACGCTTCGTCTTGAAGTCTGGGATACCGGGCCAGGTATTCCTGCCGGACAAGAACTGGCCATTTTCGAAAAATTCGCGCGTGGTAATAAGGAGTCGGCCATTCCGGGCGTTGGGTTGGGTCTGGCCATTTGCCAGGCGATTATTGATGTCCATGGCGGGACCATTTCCGCAGAGAACCGTCCGGATGGGGGGGCGCGTTTTTGTGTTACACTTCCTCTGGAAACCCCACCAGAACTTAATGAATTACCAGAGGATTTGTGATCAACGTTCTGATTGTTGAAGATGAGATCGCCATTAGCCGGTTTCTGCGTGCTGCGCTGGAAGGAGATGGCTTGCGCGTTCATGATGCCGGCACACTCCAGCGAGGGTTGATTGAAGCCGCCACGCGCAAGCCGGACCTGGTGATACTCGATCTGGGGTTGCCGGATGGTGACGGTATCGATTTTATCCGTGAAGTACGTCAATGGAGCCAGATGCCCATTCTGGTGCTTTCAGCACGTACTGAAGAGACGGATAAAATCGCGGCGCTGGACGCCGGAGCAGATGACTACCTTATTAAACCTTTCGGCATAGGCGAGCTCCAGGCTCGCCTTCGTGTGGCGCTGCGTCGTCACAGCGCCACCACGCCCGCCGATCCCACCTACACGTTTGGTGATATCCAGGTTGACCTTGCCGCCCGGCGCATTGTGCGTGGTGAGGAGGAGATCCATCTTACCCCAATAGAATTTCGACTGCTTGCCGTGTTGCTCAATAACCACGGGAAGGTGCTCACCCAACGCCAACTACTGAGCCAGGTGTGGGGGCCAAATGCCGTGGAGCATAGTCACTATTTACGCATATATATGGGACACCTTCGTCAGAAACTCGAAGTCGACCCCGCTCGCCCTCGTCATTTATTAACTGAAACCGGTATCGGTTATCGGTTTATGCTTTGAATAACTATTCATTTTATTTATAAATAAAACCAAGCTCACTTATTAAATATTCGAAAAATAACCCACTGGTTATTTTTCTGTCTTATTTTTGCTCATTCAAAACATTAAAAGCACAACCCATTAACGCTTAACCAACAAATCAGCATTTTGATCTGCGATATTCATCAAAAACGAATATTTATTTCTGATTTGATCGGTTAATGGTGATCTTCTTCACAGTTCATAGCCCTTTCCTGGATAAAATGACCATGCTTTCAATTACTGAAAGGAAAATGAAACATGGAAAACAATAATCGTTTAATGCCCCATATAAGGCGGACAACACATATCATGATGTTTGCCCACCGAAACTGCTTTGACTTTCATCTCTTTAATGCCCGGTAGTCCTTCGACTTCTGGCGCACCCGCTTACAGGTTATCCTGAAACTCGTTTATTTACAGTCAATTGTCTGTGAACCCGTGCGCTTATTCATCTTAATTCAGACTCATCTGCAACCGGGCAGACTGAATTTCAATCATCAAAAAGCAATTCACTGATTTTAATCAGCGGTCACTCTTTGCTTTTTTTCCGGAAAATTATCGATTTCTTTTTTACAGGGAATCGAGGGACTTCTATTACCTAAAATAAAGAGAGAAAAATGAAAAATTTAAAAATCGCAGCCAGCCGTGCATGCCCGGATTGCTTTACCACCCAGCGTGAACTCGTGGATGTCAGAGCCTCTGATTATATTGATGTTGCCGCTATTGTTCTGGCGGTCAGCGATATTTCCAGCGGCATTCTGGAAGAAATAGAAGCCACCGGGTTTGGCATTCCTGTTTTTGTCGCAACGCACAAAGAAGAGATCATCCCGGCAGACTATTTATCGCGCATTCACGGCGTTTTCGAACATTCAGACACCAGCAACGACTATTATGGACGTCAACTGGAAGCGGCGGCCCAGAAGTATGAAACCCAGTTGCGCCCACCGTTTTTCCGCGCCCTGGTTGACTACGTGAAACAGGGCAACAGTGCATTTGACTGCCCGGGGCATCAGGGTGGGCAGTTCTTCCGCCGCCATCCTGCCGGTAATCAGTTTGTCGATTTCTTTGGCGAGACGCTCTTCCGTTCCGATCTGTGCAACGCCGACGTAGCGATGGGCGATCTGCTGATCCATGAAGGTGCACCGTGCATTGCACAGCAACATGCGGCGAAAGTCTTTAATGCTGATAAGACCTACTTCGTGCTGAATGGAACGTCATCATCCAACAAAGTGGTGCTTAACGCCCTGCTCACCCCTGGCGACCTGGTCCTGTTCGACCGTAACAACCATAAATCGAACCATCACGGTGCCCTCCTCCAGGCAGGTGCAACACCGGTCTATCTGGAAACTGCGCGTAACCCGTACGGCTTTATCGGGGGTATTGACGCCCACTGCTTTGAAGAGAGTTATCTGCGCGAGCTGGTATCAGAAGTCGCACCAGGCAGAGCACGTGATGCACGTCCGTTCCGCCTGGCTGTGATCCAGCTAGGTACTTACGATGGCACCATTTATAACGCTCGCCAGGTGGTGGATAAGATTGGCCCTCTGTGTGACTACATCCTGTTTGACTCGGCCTGGGTAGGTTACGAGCAGTTTATTCCGATGATGGCCGACTGCTCTCCACTGCTGCTGGAACTGAACGAAAACGACCCGGGCATTCTGGTGACCCAGTCCGTGCATAAACAGCAGGCTGGCTTCTCGCAAACCTCGCAGATCCACAAGAAAGACAGTCACATCAAAGGTCAACAGCGCTATGTGCCCCATAAGCGTCTGAATAATGCCTTTATGATGCACGCCTCCACCAGCCCGTTCTATCCGCTGTTTGCCGCACTGGATATCAACGCTCGCATGCATGAAGGCCAGAGTGGCCGCAACATGTGGATGGACTGCGTGGTCACCGGTATCGAAGCGCGTAAGCTGATCCTGCAGAACTGTCAGTATCTGCGTCCATTCGTGCCAGATATGGTGGATGGTCGTCCGTGGGAAAGCTGGGAGACGGCGGAAATCGCTACCGATCTGCGCTTCTTCCATTTTGTTCCCGGTGAGAACTGGCATGCTTTTGAGGGCTACGCCGAACATCAATATTTTATCGATCCGTGCAAACTGCTGCTGACCACGCCAGGCATTAACGCGCGTACCGGCGAGTATGAGGATTTCGGGGTACCTGCCACAATCCTTGCCAACTTCCTGCGTGAAAACGGCATTGTGCCGGAGAAATGTGACCTCAACTCGATCCTGTTCCTGCTCACCCCAGCAGAGGATATGGGCAAGCTCCAGCAACTGGTGGCACAGCTGGTGCGCTTCGAAAAACTGCTCGAGAGCGATGTTCCGCTGAAAGACGTCCTGCCTTCTCTTTACAAACAACATCCTGAGCGTTACGCAGATTACACCCTGCGCCAGATTTGCCAGGAGATGCATGACCTGTATGCCCGTCACAACGTGAAACAGCTGCAAAAAGAGATGTTCCGCAAATCTCACTTCCCACGCGTGATGATGAACCCACAAGACGCGAACTACGCCTATCTGCGCGGTGAAGTTGAACTGGTGTCCCTGCGCGACGCGGAAGGTCGCATCGCCGCCGAAGGTGCACTCCCTTATCCACCAGGAGTGTTGTGTGTTGTCCCAGGGGAAGTCTGGGGCGGTTCCGTACTGCGCTACTTTGCTGCACTGGAAGAAGGCATCAACCTTCTGCCGGGCTTCGCACCGGAACTGCAGGGTGTGTATGTCGAGGAGTGTGAAGGTCGCAAAGAGGTTCGTTGCAACGTCATCAAACAACCCACCGCTCAGCCTGCACTGCTGAAAGGAGAAAAATTATGAGTAAATCCAATAAAATGGGCGTGGTGCAGCTGACCATCCTCACCATGGTGAACATGATGGGGTCAGGGATCATCATGCTGCCGACCAAGCTTGCAGAAGTGGGAACCATTTCGATTATCTCCTGGCTGGTGACCGCCGTAGGGTCAATGGCACTGGCATGGGCCTTTGCCAAATGCGGGATGTTCAGCCGCAAGTCAGGCGGGATGGGGGGCTATGCAGAATACGCCTTTGGTAAGTCAGGCAACTTTATGGCCAACTATACCTATGGTGTGTCATTGCTGATCGCCAACGTGGCGATTGCCATTTCCGCTGTGGGTTACGGTACGGAGCTGTTTGGTGCCACTCTGAGCCCGGTACAAATTGGGCTGGCGACCATCGGTGTGCTGTGGATCTGCACCGTGGCTAACTTTGGCGGTGCGCGTATCACCGGGCAACTCAGCAGCATCACTGTCTGGGGCGTGATTATCCCGGTTGTTGGCCTGTGCATCATTGGCTGGTTCTGGTTTAGCCCAACGCTGTATGCTAATTCCTGGAACCCTCACCATGTACCGTTCTTTACCGCAGTGGGTTCTTCCATTGCCATGACGCTTTGGGCATTCCTCGGTCTGGAATCTGCCTGCGCGAATGCGGAAGTGGTTGAGAACCCTGAGAAGAACGTCCCGATTGCGGTCCTTGGCGGAACGCTGGGCGCGGCGGTGATCTATATCGTCTCGACTAACGTGATTGCCGGGATTGTGCCAAACATGGATCTGGCTAACTCTACGGCGCCGTTTGGTCTGGCCTTCGCGCAGATGTTCACCCCGGAAGTCGGGAAAGTGATCATGGGTCTGATGGTCATGTCCTGCTGCGGTTCACTCCTCGGCTGGCAGTTCACCATCGCTCAGGTCTTTAAATCCTCGGCTGACGAAGGGTATTTCCCGAAAATCTTCTCCCGCGTCACCAAAGCGGATGCACCGGTGCAGGGCATGCTGGCGATTGTCATCTTCCAGAGTGGATTATCGCTGATGACCATTAGCCCGTCGCTGAACAGCCAGTTCAACGTGCTGGTTAACCTGGCGGTCGTGACGAACATCATTCCGTATATTCTGTCGATGGCGGCGCTGGTGATTATTCAGAAGGTGGCGAAGGTGGATCCACGCAAAGCGCGGGCGGCCAATATCGTGGCGCTGATTGGGGCAATCTACAGCTTCTATGCACTCTACTCATCCGGCCAGGAAGCGATGCTTTACGGCGCAATGGTCACCTTTATGGGCTGGACGCTGTACGGTCTGGTGTCACCACGGTTCGAGTTAAAGAATAAGCACAGCTAAAAAAAAGGGAGCCATTCGGCTCCCTTTTTCATTCTTACGCGTTTTTCAACACTTCACTGACAATCTCTACCGCTTCTTTCTCAATCTGCTGACGATGTTCAGCGCCGAGGAAGCTTTCGCAATAGATCTTGTACGCATCTTCGGTACCGGATGGACGCGCGGCGAACCAGCCATTTTCAGTCATCACTTTCAGACCGCCAATAGAGGCTCCGTTACCCGGTGCAGCCGTCAGGCGTGCAGTGATCGGGTCGCCAGCCAGCGTGCTCGCACTGACCATCTCCGGAGAGAGTTTGGACAGGGCGGCTTTCTGAGCTGAAGTCGCGCTAGCCTGGATACGGTTATAGCTTGGTGCACCAAAGCGTGCAGCCAGCTCATTGTAGTGTTCCTGCGGGTTTTTACCGGTGACAGCGGTAATTTCCGCCGCCAGCAGGCACATAATGATGCCGTCTTTATCGGTTGACCATGGCGTGCCGTCGAAACGCAGGAAAGATGCCCCCGCGCTCTCTTCACCGCCAAAGCCGAAGCTGCCGTCATGCAGACCGTCAACAAACCATTTGAAACCAACAGGCACTTCCACCAGCTTACGACCCAGCGCGTCGACCACACGGTCGATCATCGCAGAGGAGACCAGCGTTTTACCCACAGCAACCTCTTTGCCCCACTGCGGACGGTGCTGGAACAGGTAGTTAATCGCCACCGCCAGGTAATGGTTCGGGTTCATCAGCCCTGCCGGGGTGACGATACCATGACGGTCGTAATCCGGGTCGTTGGCAAATGCCAGATCAAATTTGTCGCGCAGCGCCAGCAGACCCGCCATTGCACATTCTGAGGAGCAGTCCATACGGATTGCACCGTCTTTATCCAGATGCATAAAGCGGAAGGTCTGATCGACGTGATCGTTCACGATGGTCAGATCCAACTTGTAATGCTCAGCAATGCGTTTCCAGTACTCAATACCGGAGCCACCGAGCGGATCCACACCCAGTTTCAGACCGGCTTTCTGAATCGCCGCCATGTCGACGATATCCGCCAGCCCTTCAATAAACGGCTGCACCAGATCCTGCTCTTTCACATGACCTGATGCCATCGCAGCATCCAGAGAAATACGTTTCACACCTTTCAGGCCATCGGCTAACAAGGCGTTAGCACGATCTTCCACCACTTTGGTGACGTTAGTATCAGCCGGGCCGCCATTAGGCGGGTTGTATTTGATACCACCGTCTTCCGGCGGGTTATGGGATGGCGTGATAACGATCCCGTCAGCCAGCGCGCCCCCTTTCTTGTTGTGCACAAGAATGGCGTTAGACACCGCAGGCGTTGGCGTGAATCCGTTATTCTCCTGAATAATCACATCAACGCCGTTGGCGGCCAGCACTTCCAGAACAGAAATGAATGCCGGCTCAGACAAAGCATGGGTATCTTTTCCCACATAGCATGGACCGGTAACGCCATTTTTGGCGCGCTCTTCCGCAATGGCCTGAGCAATGGCCAGAATGTGCGGTTCGTTAAAGCTATGGCGCGCCGCGCTACCGCGGTGACCAGATGTACCAAACTTCACGGCGTGTTCTGCATTGCCCACAACCGGCTTCAGAACGTAATACTGCGCGGTCAGCTGAGCGACATTAATCAAATCGCTTTGTTGTGCAGGTTGGCCTGCACGGCTGTGATTTGCCATTACCGGGTCCTTCTGATGCAAGGGTTAAATTGTACCGCAAACCTTTTCAATCAATTCCGCCGGGAACTGCATAGACTGCATGATGTGTTCAATCATGCTGCACTTGCGGCCCGTATTGGTATTGGTGATCACCCAGTACGGAGTGCCAGGGACATGTTTGGGTTTGGTTTGGTTGCCATTTTGCAGCAGCGTCTGCTCGTCACCCGCGAAATAGACGCGAGTACGACCGTGCAGCGACTCGGTCGCTTCAGCAAACGCTTTGTTATCCAGTGAGTAGAGTGTAGACAGCACCAGCATAAAGCGGTTAACCGCCTTTTTTTGCTCCGCATATTCATCGGACAGCAGCAGCTCGCGCATCGCCCGCACTTTATCTTTTGCCGGTGTCACGGCAGGTTTTACTTGTGCAACAACGCTCGGCTGAGACACGACATCTTTGGTAACTGGGGTGACAGGCTGTGAAACGGCGGAAATTTTAAGCATACGCCGTAAAATGTCGGACGCACTCTCCCCGATATGCCGCGTCTGGCTGGCAATATACTGATAGAGTTCGTCATCAACTTCGATTGTTTTCATCTTAATCCAGTGCGATATCTTATCTGAATACAAGTCATTGGGATTATAAGGTCAAATCCCAACAGCGGATAGCGTCAAACCAGGTTGGCGGCAAAAGTCAGATTAAACTGGAACCTTGCAGCCGGGCGGCAGAATGGTCAACATGATACCCTAACCTGACATACGTAAAAAAAGAACTTTGCCATGAAATTGAATACCCGAGCGCAAACTGCACAATCGCCGAACAATAATTCTCCCATCGTACTGGTTCACGGACTTTTTGGCAGCCTGGATAACCTGGGCGTCCTGGCGCGCGATCTGGTTAGCGATCACGACATTTTGCAAGTCGACATGCGCAATCACGGCCTTTCAGAGCGCTCAGAAGAGATGACCTACGCGGCAATGGCGCAGGATCTGCTGGATACGCTGGATGCCAACAACCTGCAAAAAGTAACCCTCATCGGGCATTCAATGGGCGGTAAAGCGGTGATGGCCCTGACGGCGCTGGCACCTGAGAGAATTCAGGGTCTGGTGGTGATCGATGTTGCTCCGGTGGATTACGACGTTCGCCGCCATGACGAAATTTTCGCGGCGATCAACGCGGTAACAGCGGCTGGTGCCGCAACGCGTCAACAAGCGGCTGCCGTCATGCGTGAGCATCTTGATGAAGAAGGTGTCGTGCAGTTCCTGCTGAAGTCATTTGTTGACGGACAATGGCGTTTTAACGTGCCAGTGCTCTGGGAGCAGTACAACAATATCGTAGGCTGGGAAACGGTACCTACCTGGCCACACTCTACCCTCTTTATTCGTGGCGGCAACTCGCCTTACGTCACCGACGCGTACCGCGACGCATTGCTGGCACAATTCCCGCAGGCTCGTGCCCATGTCATCGCCGGGGCTGGACACTGGGTTCACGCGGAAAAACCTGACGCCGTATTGCGCGCCATTCGCCGCTATCTTGCTGATACTGCAAATTGATTAAAAAGAGAGCGACTGGAAGGCTGCAGGCTTCCAGTCGTTGGCGTGCCGTTTTTGGTGATGTATGATGGCGCGCTTATCGCCCGGGCATTAGCAGGGCGGCTTGTTTCCCCCGAAGTCTCAGAATCATGGCCAAAGAACAAACGGACCGTACGACACTAGATCTGTTCGCGAATGAGCGTCGCCCGGGACGACCGAAAACGAATCCGCTTTCGCGCGATGAACAGCTGCGTATCAATAAACGCAATCAGCTTAAACGCGATAAAAATCGTGGGCTTAAGCGTGTCGAACTGAAGCTCAACGCCGACGCCGTCGATGCGCTTAACGAGCTGGCTGAGGCGCGTAATATCAGCCGCAGCGAGCTCATTGAAGAGATGTTGATCGCTCAACTTGAGACATTGCGCAGCCAGGCATAAGTCTGAAAATCCCCTTTATCACCTTTTTCATGTAGCACAGAGTGCAGTCCTGCGCGATAGCTGTTTCCGCAGGGTTGCCAGTTCTGCTATTATTGCCCTTATCCGTGGCCGAATTGCGCCACCATACTATTAAGTTTCAAGAGGTTATTTTACTCATGGCAATCATCGGCATTTTCTTCGGCAGTGATACCGGCAATACCGAAAACATCGCAAAAAACATTCAAAAACAGCTCGGTAAAGACGTTGCTGATGTGCATGACATCGCCAAGAGCAGCAAAGAAGATCTCGAAGGCTATGACATTCTGCTGCTGGGTATTCCAACCTGGTACTACGGTGAAGCCCAGTGCGACTGGGATGATTTCTTCCCGACGCTGGAAGAAGTTGATTTCAACGGCAAGCTGGTTGCCCTGTTTGGCTGTGGCGATCAGGAAGACTACGCGGAATATTTCTGTGATGCGCTGGGTACCATCCGCGACATCATTGAGCCAAATGGTGCGGTTATCGTCGGCCACTGGCCAACGGCGGGCTACCACTTTGAAGCCTCTAAAGGCCTGGCTGATGATGATCATTTCGTGGGTCTGGCCATCGACGAAGACCGCCAGCCAGAACTGACCGCAGAACGCGTTGAGAAATGGGTTAAGCAGATCCGTGAAGAACTGCACCTGGATGATATTCTTAACGCTTGATTTTTATCGTGGCGCAACTGCGGTTGCGCCCGAGCCTCAGGTCGTACCGATTAAATTAATTGCTACAATCTTTTAACTTTTTCGCCCAGACCTGTACAATGTCTCCCTGATAAAATGTGGTTTCTATTGAGCAAGTTTGTCGGTGATACCCCATTTTTATAAGCATATTTTGCCTGAGACTTGCTGTTTTCATTTAGACATGGCAGTTCTATAATGAGACGCATTATCCAAGGTGCATTTTCTGTCACTTCCTACAGAAGTGATTCGTTTAGCAACAGGACAGATTCCGCATGACTGACAACAATACCGCATTAAAGAAGGCTGGCCTGAAAGTTACGCTTCCTCGGTTAAAAATCCTTGAAGTGCTTCAGGGTCCAGACAATCACCATGTCAGTGCGGAAGACCTTTATAAACGCCTTATTGACATGGGTGAAGAAATTGGGCTCGCTACCGTCTATCGCGTGCTGAACCAGTTTGATGACGCGGGCATTGTTACCCGTCATAATTTCGAAGGCGGTAAATCTGTATTCGAACTGACCCAGCAACAGCACCACGATCACCTGATCTGCCTCGACTGTGGCAAGGTCATTGAATTTAGCGATGACTCCATCGAAGCGCGTCAGCGTGAAATTGCGGCTCGTCATGGCATCCGCCTGACCAACCACAGCCTGTACCTGTATGGTCACTGTGCTGAAGGTGATTGCCGCGAAGACGATCACGCGCACGACGCTAAATAACTCAAGCTTTCATACTCTGAGCCAGCCGCAAGGTTGGCTTTTTTTTGCCTGCTATTTGACGCAAAAAAGCCCGGTAGCGTTGTGCTACCGGGCATGATGACAGCAAATTATTTGCTGTTGTTACTGCGGATCTCTTTCCAGATCTGGTCGCAACGCTTCGCCACTTCCTGATCGTTTCCGGTTTTACGTGCCTGAATACAGGCCTGGTAATCCATCACGCGAACGTTTTCCTGTGTGGCGAACTGCTCATGTGCCTTCTCTTTCTTCAGCACATTCAGCACACTCTGACAGGCTTCGATCTTCTCCGGTGAACCTTCCGCCGTGTTGATGCAGGCGCTATACGCCTCTTTAAGACGCGAGTCCTCTTTCGGTGCCTGCTCCTGCGCACACCCCACCAGCCCCGCAGCCAGCAACGCGACGATTACGATATTTTTCATCATGTTCAGTCT
The DNA here is from genome assembly GCF_012241585.1 of Pantoea sp. LS15. Classification (NCBI taxonomy): domain Bacteria; kingdom Pseudomonadati; phylum Pseudomonadota; class Gammaproteobacteria; order Enterobacterales; family Erwiniaceae; genus Pantoea; species Pantoea sp. LS15. The sequence continues at coordinate 24,723 of NZ_JAAVXA010000021.1, read as the reverse complement.
CCATTAGAAGATGGTGAATGGAGCGATAACCATGAATTTCACGTCACGCTCATCCTGGAAGATGTTGCCGTAACCACCCGCATAGCTTGGAATGTCGGAGTGATTGTCATACTGGGTGAAGTGCAGTTTGAACATCGTGCCTTTGGCGCGGCCGTCCTGCAGGGTATAGATGGCATCCAGGCTGTAAGAAGACTCTTTCAGGCGATAGTTTGGATCGTAGTAAGCATCCGGTGTGGCCATATCTGCAGGTTTTGCATCCCAGGCATAAGCGTACGATGCACCCACCGCCCAGCCAGGCAGATTCCAGTTTTTCAGGTCATACATTGCACCGAAGAACACCGCTTTTTCGCCGTCGGCGTTGAAGTCAGAGCGGTTATCCCACCAGATATCAAGACGACCGTTAGACGATGCATAGGTTGGGGTCATACGCTGCAGGAAGTACCCCTGCTGCCCTTCTGCCTTCACCCATGTTCCTTCCAGGCGCAAATCGACCTGACCGACTTTGTAGCCGAAGGTGAGAGCCTGCAACCACGCGGTGCCGTCATAGATATCATTGACGCCACCATTACTGACTTTGTCGCGCGTACCGTAGAACTGGTAGCTGGTGCTCAGCGGGCTACCCGCGATATCAAATTTATAGCTGGCCTTGGCAAAGTACTGATCGATGTAACCTTGAGCCTGGCCGAATGCCGCCTCAAGTACCAGGTCGTTTTTAAAGTCGTATTTAGCACCCAGTGAATGGAGATAATCTACTTTGGTTTTCTTATCGTTCTGGTAGAACTTGTCCATTTCAATGTGCCATGGTGCTTTGTACTCGTTGGTCCACATATAGGAGAAGCTCAACGCACCTGCATCACCGTAATCAAAGTTGGCACCCGCTTCCGCCCCCTGGTAAGTACCCGGCATAAAGCTCCAGTGTGGTGCTAACAATGTCTGACCGGTTGGCTGAATATAACCACCGCGCGCCCATACCGGGCCGTATTTGAATTTCGCTGCTGCCTTATACAGGCTGATACCGCTTTTATCTCCTGACCAGTCTTCTTTATAGGCTTTATTACTGGAGGAGAATGCGATTTCGTTCGGGTGGGCACTGTCGCCGTTTTCTGCCATTTCAATTGCCGTGAATGCAGCAATATCCAGACCAAACATATCGGCAGCATAACCAGACTGGAAATCCAGATTGGCGTTCCAGGTGGAGTGAGAAAGGTTGGTTTTGTATTTATCTTCAGTGACGTCTTTACGATCACGCTCACGCTGCCAGTAGTAGATCCCCCCTGTTAGGGTTGAGTCATCAATAAAACCTGCTGCCTTCGCCTCTGGTGCAATCACCAGACCCGACATTGCTGTCACACCGGCAATAGCCAGCGCCAGCGCACTACGTTTGCCACTGAACGTACGCATAGATTATTCCTCTTTGACGAATTAAAACGCCTTAAACGGCGAAAAATATAAAAGACCTAATGGTCAGGGGTAGTTAGAAATACCCTCGAATTAACTACCGCCTTTAGGTTATTTTTCGCGACGCGAATTATCAATGCTTTTCAGCGAGCAAAAGTCAGGATTATGACGAAGTGCACATAATTGGTAGTGATTTGTAACATCTGTGCCAATGCGAGGATTTACAGGGAATAACGCGTATTTTGAGGCTGCGTCGACCGTTTATTCTGTGTATTTTTTGTCCTTAAGGCTATTCGTAAATATTGAAACTTTTTTTGAGTAAAATAAGTAGCACCTCATTGACCTGAATTTCGCACATACTTTATTTGAGCTGCGCGTTAATGGCCTGATCGTTAAATAAAAAAACGCCGCTTATCGCGGCGTTTGTCTCTCATTGACCAGAATGGCAATATTATTCGCCGATCTTAGCCCAGGTGTCACGCAGACCAACAGTACGGTTAAACACCGGTTTTTCCGCCGTGCTGTAACGGCTATCCAGGCAGAAATAACCTTCGCGTTCGAACTGGAACGCTTTACCCGCTTCAGCCGCTTTTAAAGACGGCTCGGCATAACCCTGTTTAATCACCAGAGATTCCGGGTTGATCGTCGCCAGGAAGTCTTCGGCAGCACCAGGGTTAGGGACACTGAACAGACGATCGTACAGGCGAATTTCAACAGGCAGCGCGTGTGCAGCGCTTACCCAATGGATAACGCCTTTCACTTTGCGGCCATCTGCTGGATCTTTGCTCAGGGTTTCAGCATCATAAGAACAGAAGATGGTAGTGATATTACCTTCCGCATCTTTCTCTACGCGCTCGGCCTTGATGACGTAGGCATTACGCAGACGCACCTCTTTACCCAATACCAGGCGCTTGTACTGCTTGTTCGCTTCTTCGCGGAAGTCAGCACGATCGATCCAGATTTCAGCGCTGAACGGTACGTCACGGCTACCCATTTCCGGTTTACTCGGATGGTTAGGCATGGACACCAGCTCGCTTTCACCCTGCGGGTAGTTTTCGATAACCAGTTTCACTGGGTCGATAACCGCCATTGCGCGCGGTGCGTTTTCGTTGAGATCTTCACGAATGCAGGATTCCAGAGACGCCATTTCAATGGTGTTATCCTGCTTAGTCACACCGATGCGTTTGCAGAACTCACGAATAGAAGCCGCGGTGTAACCACGACGACGCAGACCAGAGATGGTCGGCATACGCGGATCGTCCCAGCCTTCAACGTGCTTGTCGGTCACCAGCAGGTTCAGCTTACGCTTGGACATCACGGTGTATTCCAGATTCAGACGAGAGAACTCGTACTGACGTGGATGCACAGGGATAGTGATGTTATCCAGTACCCAGTCGTACAGACGACGGTTGTCCTGGAACTCCAGCGTACACAGAGAGTGAGTAATGCCTTCCAGCGCATCGCTGATGCAGTGGGTAAAGTCGTACATCGGGTAGATGCACCACTTGTTACCGGTCTGGTGATGTTCCGCAAACTTAATGCGGTACAGCACCGGGTCGCGCATCACGATGAACGGAGATGCCATGTCGATTTTGGCACGCAGACAGGCTTTGCCTTCTTCGAAACCACCGGCACGCATTTTTTCAAACAGCGCCAGGTTCTCTTCCACGCTGCGATCGCGGTATGGGCTGTTTTTGCCCGGCGCGGTCAGCGAGCCGCGGTATTCACGGATCTCATCGGCAGACAGCTCGTCGACGTACGCCAGACCTTTGTTAATCAGCTCTACCGCATAGGCATACAGCTGATCAAAATAATCAGAGGAGTAGCAGATGTCGCCAGACCAGTTGAAGCCCAGCCATTGCACGTCATTCTTGATGGACTCAACGTATTCGATGTCTTCTTTTACTGGGTTGGTGTCATCGAAACGCAGGTTGCACTGCCCCTGGTAGTCCTGGGCAATGCCAAAGTTCAGGCAGATAGATTTCGCGTGACCAATATGCAGGTAACCGTTCGGCTCCGGCGGGAAACGCGTATGAATTGTGGTGTGCTTACCACTGGCCAGATCTTCATCGATGATCTGACGAATAAAGTTACTCGGGCGGGCTTCTGCCTCACTCATCGTGGATTCCTCAAAGCGTAAACAACGTATAACGGCATATGATCTTATAAGCCGGACGTAGTGACAACCCTTAAAACGGCTCTGAAGAAAATAATGGGGGCATTTGCTGCAAAAAAAAGCGGCGAGGGATATCCCCCGCCGCTTAAGGCATGACTCTACTCAGGAGCGATTACTTGCCTTTAATCTCATACAGTGGTGTTTGACCCGCAACCACCTGACCTTTCGCCTGAATGACCAGGCCACTGAAGTCATCAATGTTGCTGCAAACAACCGGACTAATCATTGAGCGCGCGTTGGCGTTCAGGAAGTCCAGATCCATTTCCAGGATTGGCTGCCCTGCGACCACTTCAGCACCCTCTTCCACCAAGCGAGTAAAGCCCTGGCCGTTCAGCGCAACGGTATCAATACCCATGTGGACAACGATCTCAGCACCATTCTCGGTTTCGAGGCAGAACGCATGGTTGGTATTGAAGATTTTTACGATGGTACCGGCTGCTGGTGACACCACGGTTTTTTCCGTTGGCTTCACAGCGACACCGTCACCGACCGCTTTGCTGGCGAAGGCTTCGTCAGGTACCTGCTCAATGGCAACCACGTCACCAGTCACTGGGGAAACCAGTGCGGCAATCGTTTTAGCATTTGGTACTGCCTGCGGTTTTACTGCAGCAGGTGAAGCGGCTGGCGCAGCACTTGCTTCCGCAGCGGCTACCGGACCTGTCGTTTTCATGGCATTGGCAATTTTTTCCGCCACAAAGCCAACGATAATCTGCACGCTGGTTTTGTTCAGACGGATAACACCGGATGCACCCAAGCGTTTAGCCAGCGCTTCGTTCACCAGAGAAGAGTCTTTTACGTTCAGACGCAGACGGGTGATACATGCGTCGATACCGGTCAGGTTGTCAGAACCACCGACAGCGGCGATGTATTGACGCGCCAGACCTGCAACATCCTGGTCTTTGTCCGCACTCACATTCACATCCTGACCATCCGCTTCGCTACCGGCAACAGCCAGCTCACGACCCGGGGTCATCAGGTTGAATTTGGTGATAGTGAAACGGAACACCATGTAGTAGATCGCGAAGAACACCAGACCTTGCGGGATCAGCATCCACCAGTGGGTCGCCAGTGGGTTACGGGACGACAGCACCATATCCACCAGACCGGCACTGAAGCCGAAGCCCGCAATCCAGTGCATGCTGGCAGCAATGAACACAGAGATACCCGTCAGCACAGCGTGGATCACATACAGCACAGGTGCCACGAACATGAAGGAGAATTCCAGCGGTTCAGTGATACCGGTGAAGAAAGCTGCAAATGCACCCGCCATCATGATACCCAGAACTTTCGCTTTGTTCTCTGGACGTGCGCAGTGGTAGATAGCCAGCGCTGCACCTGGCAGGCCGAACATCATGATTGGGAAGAAGCCCGCCTGGTAACGACCGGTGATACCGACAACCGCTTTACCTGCTTCGATGGACTGTGCGCCACCCAGGAAGTTAGGAATATCGTTAATACCGGCAACATCGAACCAGAATACGGAGTTCAGCGCGTGGTGCAGACCGACCGGGATCAGCAGACGGTTGAAGAACGCGTATACGCCCGCACCGACAGAGCCCAGCTTCTGGATGTGCTCACCGAAGTTCACCAGACCGTCGAAGATCATCGGCCAGACGTACATCATGATGAACGCAACAACGATCATCACAAACGAGGTCAGGATGGGGACCAGACGGCGACCGCTAAAGAAGGAGAGCGCTTTTGGTAGCTCTACGCTGCTGAAGCGGTTATACAGTTCAGCGGAGATGATACCTACAAGGATACCGACAAACTGGTTGCTGATCTTACCGAATGCCGCCGGAACCTGGTCCGCCGGAATTTTTTGGATCATGGCCACCGCTGCTGGTGAGCAGAGAGTGGTTAACACGAGGAAACCGACAAAACCGGTCAGCGCAGCGGCACCGTCTTTGTCTTTAGACATACCGTAAGCCACACCAATCGCGAACAACACGGACATGTTGTCGATAATGGCGGAGCCTGACTTGATAAAGAACGCCGCCAGCGCGCTGGTATTACCCCAGCCGTTGGGGTCGATCCAGTAGCCGACACCCATCAGGATGGCTGCGGCAGGCAGCGTGGCGACCGGCACCATAAGTGCGCGACCAACCTTTTGTAAATAACCTAGAATACTCACTTTCTTCCCCCTATGAGACCCCGTTTAAGGCATGTTCTCAGCTCTGTTTTTTATTGTGTCACGAACTATAAATACAGTTGATGATTCACTGGCATTGTGAGTGTGTGAAAAATTAATTCGTATCGCAAATTAAACACGTATTTTTTGTGATTTTTGTCACCAAATATCGTTATTAACCCTCCCTTACACTGGCTAACAGCGAAAACTTATTTTATCATTCAAAAAATCAAGACGGATTGATCCGGCCTGAAAGATTCCAGGTTACGCTTAATTCAGGTTCCGATAGCCATCCGCCCACTCTTCTACTTTAACTCTTGAGGTGAACAATGAGACTGATTCCCCTGGCAACTGCTGAACAAGTTGGTAAATGGGCCGCTCGCCATATCGTTAACCGTATTAACGCATTTAAACCTACTGCTGATCGTCCTTTCGTTCTTGGCCTTCCGACTGGTGGCACACCACTGACCGCGTATAAGGCACTGGTTGAGATGCATAAAGCAGGCCAGGTTAGCTTTAAACATGTTGTGACCTTCAATATGGACGAATATGTTGGCTTACCGAAGGATCACCCGGAAAGCTACCATAGCTTTATGCACCGCAATTTCTTTGATCACGTTGATATTCCATCTGAAAATATTAACCTGCTGAATGGAAACGCGCCTGATATTGACGCAGAATGTCGTCAGTATGAAGAAAAAATCCGTTCCTACGGTAAAATCCACCTGTTTATGGGTGGTGTAGGCAACGATGGTCATATCGCGTTTAACGAACCGGCGTCTTCTCTGGCTTCCCGTACCCGTATTAAAACGCTGACCCATGACACGCGCGTGGCAAACTCCCGCTTCTTTGACGGTGACGTTAACCAGGTTCCAAAATACGCCCTGACTGTAGGTGTAGGTACCCTGCTGGATGCCGAAGAAGTGATGATTTTGGTCCTGGGCGGCGTGAAAGCGCAGGCGCTCCAGGCTGCCGTTGAAGGCAACGTTAACCACATGTGGACCATCAGTTGCCTGCAGCTGCATCCGAAATCAGTCATCGTTTGTGACGAACCGTCCACGATGGAGCTGAAAGTGAAAACGCTGAAATACTTCAACGAATTAGAAGCAGAGAACATCAAAGGTCTGTAATTGAATAACCGCCTCTTCATCAAGAGGCGGCCGCTTTTTTTAACCGGGGGTCGTTATGTACGCTTTAACCCACGGTCGGATTTATACCGGCCATGATATTCTGGATGACCATGCGATTGTTATCGCTAATGGCCTGATTGAACGTGTTTGCCCGCTGGCAGAACTGCCGCCGGAGATTGAACAGCGCTCACTCAATGGAGCAGTAATCTCCCCCGGTTTCATCGACGTACAGCTCAACGGCTGCGGCGGTGTGCAATTCAATGACACTGCGGATGCGGTGACGGTAGAAACGCTGGAGATCATGCAAAAAGCCAACGAGAAATCGGGCTGCACCAGCTATCTACCAACGCTCATCACCAGCAGTGATGACCTTATGAAACAGGGCATCCGCGTGATGCGTGAATACCTGGCAAAACACCCGAATCAGGCGCTGGGTCTGCACCTTGAAGGGCCATGGCTGAATATGGTTAAAAAAGGGACGCATAACCCGAATTACGTGCGTAAACCTGATGCGGAGCTGGTTGATTACATGTGTGCTAACGCCGATGTGATCACCAAAGTGACGCTGGCGCCTGAAATGACAGGTACGGATGTCATCAGCAAACTGGCTGCCGCCGGGATTATCGTTTCAGCGGGTCACTCAAACGCGACGCTGAAAGAAGCCAAAGCGGGTTTCCGCGCGGGCATTACCTTCGCCACGCACCTCTACAACGCAATGCCGTATATAACCGGTCGTGAACCGGGTCTGGTCGGAGCGATTCTGGATGAACCAGACGTCTACTGCGGTATTATTGCTGACGGCTTACATGTCGATTACACCAACATTCGTAATGCTAAACGGCTGAAAGGTGACAAGCTTTGTCTGGTCACCGATGCCACGGCGCCAGCAGGTGCAAATATTGAGCAGTTCATTTTTGCCGGTAAAACAATATACTACCGCAATGGACTGTGTGTGGATGAGAACGGCACGCTGAGTGGTTCTGCCCTGACCATGATTGAAGGGGTACGCAACCTGGTTGAGTATTGCGGTATTGCCCTCGATGAAGTGCTGCGTATGGCAACGCTTTATCCGGCGCGCGCAATGGGCGTTGATAAACAGCTTGGCGGAATTGCACCAGGTATGGTTGCAAACCTGACGGCATTCACACACGATTATAAAATTATTAAGACCATCGTTAATGGTAACGAGGTCGTCACTGAGTAAGTAAAAGTATGACACCAGGCGGACAAGCTCAAATCGGTAATGTCGATCTCGTTAAACAACTTAACAGCGCGGCAGTTTATCGCCTGATTGACCAGCACGGGCCAATCTCACGCATTCAGATAGCCGAACAAAGCCAGCTTGCTCCCGCCAGCGTGACAAAAATTACACGTCAGCTTATTGAGCGCGGCCTGATTAAAGAAGTCGATCAACAGGCCTCCACCGGAGGCCGCCGCGCTATCTCTATTATTACCGAAACCCGCAATTTTCAGGCGATTGGCGTCCGCCTTGGCCGTCATGACACCACGCTTACGCTCTACGATCTGAGTAGCAAAGCCATTGCAGAAGAGCACTACCCCCTTCCGGAACGCACTCAGGAGACCCTGGAACACGCGCTGCTGAATACCATCGCGCAGTTTATTGAAAGCTGTCAGCGTAAAATCCGTGAACTCATCGCCATCTCCGTGATTCTGCCTGGTCTGGTCGACCCGGAAAGCGGTGTGATCCGCTATATGCCGCACATCCAGGTTGAAAACTGGGGGCTGGTCGATGCGCTGGAAAAGCGCTTTAAAGTGACCTGTTTTGTAGGCCATGACATTCGCTCTCTGGCGCTGGCGGAGCACTATTTTGGTGCCAGTCAGGACTGCGAAGACTCTATTCTGGTGCGCGTTCACCGCGGTACAGGTGCAGGCATTATCTCTAACGGGCGTATTTTTATTGGTCGCAACGGTAACGTCGGCGAGATCGGCCATATTCAGGTCGAGCCGCTTGGCGAACGTTGCCACTGCGGAAACTTTGGTTGTCTTGAGACCATTGCCGCCAACACGGCCATTGAGCAGCGTGTTCGCCATTTGCTTGAACAGGGTTATCAAAGCCGCGTCACACTGGACGATTGCAAGATAGGAACCATCTGTAAAGCAGCAAATAAAGGCGACGCGCTGGCCTGTGAGGTGATCGAGCAAGTTGGACGTCACCTGGGCAAAACCATTGCTATCGCGATTAACCTGTTTAACCCGCAAAAAGTGGTGATCGCCGGTGAAATTGTTGAAGCGGAAAAGGTACTGCTGCCCGCCATTGAGGGCTGTATTAATACCCAGGCGCTGAAAGCATTCCGCCAGAATCTCCCGGTCGTTCGTTCAAAGCTTGACCATCGTTCAGCGATTGGCGCATTCGCGCTGGTAAAACGTGCGATGCTCAACGGCATTCTGTTGCAGCATTTGCTGGAAAGTTGATCGAACCTTATAGTAACGCCTTCTTTTTTTGATGTCGGACTGTCCATGACCATTAAGAATGTAATTTGTGATATCGACGGCGTGCTGATGCACGACAACGTTGCTGTGCCAGGTGCTGCGGAGTTTCTTCACCGCATCATCGACAAAGGAATGCCTCTGGTTCTTCTCACGAACTACCCTTCTCAGACCGGTCAGGATCTGGCGAACCGTTTTGCCACAGCCGGTGTCGACGTGCCGGACAGTGTGTTTTATACCTCGGCGATGGCAACGGCTGATTTTCTGAAACGTCAGGAAGGAAAAAAAGCCTACGTGGTCGGTGAAGGCGCGCTGATCCACGAACTGTACAAAGCCGGTTTTACCATCACCGATGTGAACCCAGACTTTGTGATTGTGGGTGAAACGCGCTCCTTTAACTGGGAGATGATGCATAAAGCGGCATACTTTGTCGCCAGCGGCGCGCGTTTTATCGCCACCAACCCGGATACACACGGTCGTGGCTTTTATCCGGCATGCGGCGCGCTCTGCGCCGGTATTGAGAAAATCTCTGGTCGTCAGCCGTTTGTAGTCGGGAAACCTAGCCCGTGGATCATCCGTGCCGCACTGAACAAAATGCAGGCTCACTCTGAAGAAACCGTCATTGTCGGCGACAATCTCCGCACCGATATCCTGGCCGGTTTCCAGGCAGGTCTTGAAACTATTCTGGTGCTCTCTGGCGTCTCTCAGCTTGATGACATTGATTCGATGCCGTTCCGGCCGAGTTGGATTTACCCCTCCGTCGATGAAATTGACATTATCTGATACCAAACCACGCCTCAGGGCGTGGTTTTTCATTTACAGCCCTGCCAAATAAGACCCCATCTAACAAAAAACACGTTTTATTGAATAATCATCAATAAAAGCATGCCTGACATACTCTTTTTTCACTATTCAGCAATTACCATTGCACTATTTCCGTTTTCGCCCGTAAAACGCTTGCGCACCCTGTCCCTTTGCGGCATTTTCATAAGCAAGCAACATCACAATGCAACAGGGTTAACGGAGAAGGTTATGTGTTCTATTTTTGGCGTACTGGATATTAAAACTGACGCGGGCGAACTGCGTAAAAAAGCACTCGAATTGTCCCGCCTGATGCGCCATCGCGGCCCGGACTGGTCCGGCGTTTACGCCAGCGATAAAGCCATTCTGGCTCACGAACGTCTGTCGATCGTAGACGTCAACGCTGGTGCTCAGCCGCTGTATAACGAGAAAAAAACGCACGCGCTGGCTGTCAACGGTGAAATCTACAACCATCAGGCACTGCGTGCAGAGTACGGCGACCGCTACGCGTTCCAGACCGGTTCTGACTGTGAAGTGATCCTCGCGCTGTATCAGGAGAAAGGGCCGGAGTTCTTGGACGACCTGCAGGGTATGTTTGCCTTCGCACTGTACGACAGCGAAAAAGACGCTTACCTGATTGGCCGTGACCACATTGGTATTATCCCGCTGTACATGGGCCATGATGAACACGGCAACTTCTATGTTGCCTCTGAAATGAAAGCGCTGGTGCCGGTTTGCCGCACCATTAAAGAATTCCCTGCAGGTAGCTACCTGTGGAGCAAAGACGGCGAGATCCGTCAGTATTATCAGCGCGACTGGTTCGAGTACGACGCGGTGAAAGACAACGTCACCGATAAAGCGGAGTTGCGCCAGGCGCTGGAAGACTCCGTTAAAAGCCACCTGATGTCAGACGTGCCATACGGCGTGCTGCTCTCCGGCGGTCTGGATTCTTCCGTGATCTCCGCGATCACCAAGAAATTTGCCGCCCGTCGCGTGGAAGATCAGGAACGCTCTGAAGCCTGGTGGCCTCAGTTGCACTCCTTTGCTGTTGGTCTGGAAGGCGCTCCTGACCTGAAAGCCGCGCAGGAAGTGGCAAACCATCTTGGTACTGTGCACCACGAGATTCACTTCACAGTGCAGGAAGGCCTGGATGCGATCCGCGATGTTATCTATCACATTGAAACCTATGACGTGACCACCATCCGCGCCTCTACGCCGATGTATCTGATGTCGCGTAAAATCAAAGCGATGGGCATCAAGATGGTGCTGTCTGGCGAAGGTTCTGACGAAGTGTTTGGCGGCTACCTGTACTTCCATAAAGCGCCGAACGCCAAAGAGTTGCACGAAGAGACAGTGCGTAAACTGCAAGCGCTGCATATGTTTGACTGTGCGCGTGCCAACAAAGCGATGTCGGCCTGGGGTGTTGAAGCGCGTGTTCCGTTCCTGGATAAGAAATTCCTCGACGTCGCGATGCGTATCAACCCGCAGGACAAGATGTGCGGCAACGGTAAAATGGAAAAACATATCCTGCGCGAATGTTTTGAATCCTACTTGCCAGCTAGCGTGGCATGGCGTCAGAAAGAGCAGTTCTCTGACGGTGTAGGTTACAGTTGGATTGACACCCTGAAAGAGGTGGCGGCAAAACAGGTTTCCGACCAACAACTGGAAACGGCGAGCTTCCGCTTCCCGTACAACACGCCGGGGTCTAAAGAGGCGTACCTGTACCGTGAGATCTTTGAAGAACTCTTCCCGGTTCCAAGCGCGGCCGAGTGTGTACCAGGTGGTCCTTCCGTCGCCTGCTCTTCAGCAAAAGCAATTGAATGGGATGAGTCTTTCAAGGCAATGAACGATCCATCAGGACGTGCTGTAGGCGTTCACCAGTCAGCATATAAATGATTGTCTGAATGACTAACAGGCCCTCCGGGGCCTGTTTTTTTTGCATTGTATTAAGCTGGACAAAAACGATTAATAACCAATAATTGCCGAATATTCGGTCACGCTGTTCGCAACCTAACCAAACAGTCACATTCCGGCCATTTTCGTTGAAAAAGGTGTTGACGCTGCAAGGGTCTATACGCATAATGCGCCCCGCAACGCCGATAAGGTAACGCGAAAAAAAGATGGCTACGTAGCTCAGTTGGTTAGAGCACATCACTCATAATGATGGGGTCACAGGTTCGAATCCCGTCGTAGCCACCATCTTTTTTGCGGGAGTGGCGAAATTGGTAGACGCACCAGATTTAGGTTCTGGCGCCGCAAGGTGTGCGAGTTCAAGTCTCGCCTCCCGCACCATTCCCAGGTAAGCGTTGCACGGATGGGGTATCGCCAAGCGGTAAGGCACCGGTTTTTGATACCGGCATTCCCTGGTTCGAATCCAGGTACCCCAGCCATATTTCTTCGATTTTGCGGTTCTCCGCGGTATTGGGGTATCGCCAAGCGGTAAGGCACCGGTTTTTGATACCGGCATTCCCTGGTTCGAATCCAGGTACCCCAGCCATCGAAGATTGCAGTACTGGCTACGTAGCTCAGTTGGTTAGAGCACATCACTCATAATGATGGGGTCACAGGTTCGAATCCCGTCGTAGCCACCAAATTAGTAATCTGTCGGGTAATTCGATAGACTAGAAAAAATTGTTGGGGTATCGCCAAGCGGTAAGGCTCTGGTTTCTGATACCAGCATTCCGAGGTTCGAATCCTCGTACCCCAGCCAATTTAAAAAAGTCGTTAAACACTGTTTAACGCAATTGGGGTGTCGCCAAGCGGTAAGGCTCTGGTTTCTGATACCAGCATTCCGGGGTTCGAATCCCTGCACCCCAGCCACTTAGTAACAAAAAAGCCCGCTCTGCGGGCTTTTTTGTTTTTGTTGCTAGTATTGTACGGCCTGATTCCCTCTCCCACGGGGAGAGGGAATAAAGTTTAGAGTCCGAGGGCGTATTTCAACGCCTGACGCTTCAGACCACCGGCACGTTCAGCCGCCATTAATCCAATATTACGCAGAATACGCACCGGCCCTACGTCATTGCTGAACCCGGCATAGAACAGATCCATCCCTGATTGCATGATGAAGTTATCCGCCATACGCCGCATCTGGTAACGCTTAAGTACCTGATGGCTTGACCAGTCCTCGGCGTGCCCGCGAGCACTACTCAGCACATCCAGTAAGGCATCAACATCACGATACCCCAGGTTTACCCCCTGCCCTGCCAGCGGGTGAATGGTATGCGCCGCATCTCCTACCAGTGCCAGCCCTTCGCGAGCGTATTGCAATGCGTGTCGACGAGTCAGCGGGAACGCTCCTGCCGCAACCGGCGTCACATATCCCAGGCGGCTCGGGAAGTGGCGCATAATTTCGTCTTGCAGTTGTGCCATCGAAAGACCCTGCAACTGACGAATACGCGCCGGTTTGTCGTACCACACCAGCGACGCCCAGTTATCGAACAACGGTAAAAACGCGTGCGGACCATTCGGTGTAAAGTGCTGCCAGGTGCTCTCTCCTGGGGCATTCTCACACTGAACAGTAATCAGCATACAGGACTGTTGATACTGCCAGGCATGAACCCCAATCCCCGCCATCTCTCTGACCTGTGAGTTGGCACCATCAGCACCCACCACCAGCTTCACGGCTAATTCATCATCATTATCCAGCGTCAGGCGATATCTATTGCCATGACGATGCAGGGCTTTGAGTGACGATGGGACACGCAACGTTACCTTCGGGTGTGTCTCCAGCGCCTGCCAGAGCGCCCGCTGGAGGACGTTGTTTTCCACCATATAGCCCAGACGGGGCAGTTTGAGTTCAGCGGCATCAAACGCGACGTGGGCATTTTCCCACTCCCACGTTTCGAGACGGCTGTAAGGGTGAGCACGCATCGTCAGCACCGTGTCCCAAACGCCCAGTCCGCGCAGAAGATCAACTGAGGCGGCACTGATCGCGGAAATACGCACATCCGGCTTTGCCGTCGGGTCAAACGTAGCAGGAGCAGCCTGCTCGATAACCGTTACCTCAAATCCCTGCTGCGCCAGCCCCAGCGCCAGTGCGCCGCCGACCATACCGCCGCCGACAACGGCGATTTCGGTTTGTTGGAGTGTCATGGTCAATTTTCCTTATTGCAGAATCCCTTAAGTTTACCGGATTTTGGGGTCAGGAGGTTGACAACCTTCATACTGGTCACAACCGCACCAAAGCATTACAATACGCGGCTTGCAATCCTGAGCTGAGCAAGTCGATGACTAAAAAACTCCATATAAAAACCTGGGGCTGTCAGATGAACGAATACGATTCATCCAAGATGGCCGATCTGCTGGATACAACCCACGGATACCAGCTGACTGAAAATGCGAAAGAAGCCGATGTGCTGCTGCTAAACACCTGTTCTATTCGTGAAAAAGCGCAGGAAAAAGTCTTTCATGTGTTAGGTCGCTGGAAACTTCTCAAACGAAAAAATCCGGACCTGATCATAGGTGTTGGCGGTTGTGTTGCGTCGCAGGAAGGGAAACTGATCCGCCAGAGAGCCCCGTATGTGGATATTGTCTTTGGCCCTCAGACCCTCCACCGCCTGCCTGAGATGATCAATCAGGTTCGCGGCAATCGTAGCCCGGTTGTTGACGTCAGCTTCCCGGAGATTGAAAAATTTGACCGTCTGCCTGAGCCGCGCGCTGATGGCCCGACCGCTTTTGTCTCTATCATGGAAGGCTGCAACAAATACTGTACTTACTGCGTGGTGCCTTACACGCGCGGTGAAGAGGTCAGCCGTCCGGCGGATGACATTCTGTTTGAAGTCGCGCAGCTTGCCGCGCAGGGCGTACGCGAAGTGAACCTGCTGGGCCAGAACGTTAACGCCTGGCGCGGTGAGAACTATGACGGCAGCACCGGCAGCTTTGCTGAACTGCTGCGTCTGGTTGCTGCCATTGATGGCATCGACCGCATTCGCTTCACCACCAGCCACCCGATGGAATTTACCGATGACATCATCGATGTTTATCGCGACACGCCGGAACTGGTGAGCTTCCTGCACCTGCCTATCCAGTGTGGTTCTGACCGCGTGCTGAACCTGATGGGGCGCCCACATACGGTACTGGAGTACAAATCCACGATCCGTAAACTGCGTGAAGCCCGTCCTGATATCCAGATTAGCTCGGACTTTATCGTTGGTTTCCCTGGCGAAACTGCCGATGACTTTGAGCGCACCATGAAGCTCATCGGCGACGTGAATTTTGACGTTAGCTACAGCTTCATCTTCTCTGCACGTCCTGGAACACCTGCGGCAGATATGGTTGACGATGTGCCGGAAGAAGAGAAAAAGCAGCGTCTGTATATTCTGCAGGAGCGTATCAACCAGCAGGCCAATGCCTGGAGCCGCCGTATGCTTGGTACTGTCCAGCGTATTCTGGTTGAAGGCACCTCACGCAAGAGCATTATGGAACTCTCCGGTCGTACCGAAAATAACCGCGTGGTGAACTTCGAAGGCACCCCGGATATGATCGGTAAATTCGTGGACGTCGAGATTGTGGAAGTGTTGACCAACTCGCTGCGTGCGAAGGTGGTACGTACCGAGGACGACATGGGTCTGCGTATAGCAGAATCTCCGGAATCCGTCATTTCCCGTACCCGTAAAGAAAACGATTCTGGCGTGGGTATCTATCAGCCTTAATGCGTTCAGGCCTGCCTTTCTGGCAGGCCTTGTAATTCCCCTCTTCGCCCCCAATATCCATCGCAATGCTTGCGCCTTTATTCTGTGGCGTGAATAATTTCGGTAATGACAGTTTATGATGCCAGCCCGACTAAACACTCAAAGAGGAACGGTTTGAATATAGACACGCGTGAAATTAGCCTTGAGCCAGCAGACAACGCTCGCCTGCTGAGCCTGTGCGGGCCGTTTGATGACAACATCAAACAACTGGAGCGACGTCTGGGTATCGAAATCAATCGTCGCGATAATCATTTCAAACTGACCGGACGCCCTATCTGCGTCAACGCCGCTGCGGATATTCTGCGTAGTCTGTATGTGGATACCTCCCCAATGCGCGGCGAAATTCAGGATATCGAACCAGAACAGATCCACCTCGCCATTAAAGAAGCGCGAGTGCTTGAGCAGAGCGCAGAAAGTGTGCCTGACTACGGCAAAGCGATTAACATCAAAACCAAACGTGGCGTGATTAAGCCGCGTACGCCAAATCAGGCGCAGTACATCGCGAATATCCTCGACCATGACATCACCTTCGGCGTAGGACCGGCCGGTACCGGTAAAACCTATCTGGCGGTCGCCGCGGCAGTAGATGCGCTGGAGCGTCAGGAGATCCGCCGTATTCTGCTGACCCGCCCTGCGGTTGAAGCAGGCGAGAAACTGGGCTTCCTGCCAGGCGATCTGAGCCAGAAAGTCGACCCGTACCTGCGTCCTTTATACGATGCGCTATTCGAAATGCTCGGGTTTGAAAAAGTTGAGAAACTTATTGAGCGTAACGTTATCGAAGTTGCTCCGCTCGCTTATATGCGCGGCCGTACACTGAACGATGCGTTTATCATTCTCGATGAAAGTCAGAACACCACCATCGAACAGATGAAGATGTTCCTGACGCGTATCGGCTTTAACTCGAAAGCGGTCATTACCGGTGACGTCACCCAGATCGACCTGCCGCGCAGCACCAAATCTGGCCTGCGTCACGCCATTGAGGTGCTGGCCGAGGTCGAAGAAATCAGCTTTAACTTCTTCCACAGCGAAGACGTCGTACGCCACCCGGTTGTCGCGCGTATTGTTAACGCCTACGAGGCCTGGGAAGAAGCCGATCAGAAGCGTAAGGCCGAACTGGCAGCAGAACGTAAGCGCGAAGCGCAGGAGCAAGAACAAAAATGAGTCAGGTGATCCTCGATTTACAGCTGGCCTGTGAAGATAACTCCGGCATGCCAGAAGAGGCGCAGTTTCAGAAATGGCTGGATGCCGTTATCCCCCAGTTTCAGGAAGAATCAGAAGTCACGATTCGCCTGGTGGATGAAGCCGAAAGCCATGAGCTTAACCTGACCTATCGTGGGAAAGATAAGCCGACTAACGTGCTCTCTTTCCCGTTCGAAGCCCCACCGGGCATTGAGATGCCGCTGCTGGGCGATCTGATCATCTGCCGCCAGGTGGTTGAGCAGGAAGCCAAAGAACAGCAAAAACCCCTTGAAGCCCACTGGGCGCATATGGTGGTACATGGCAGCCTGCATCTGCTCGGCTACGATCATATAGAAGATGACGAAGCAGAAGAGATGGAGTCCCTCGAGACAGAGATAATGCTTGCTCTGGGCTATGAGGATCCGTACATTGCCGAGAAAGAATAGTCAGTCTCCACACTGACTAACATGCCGCCACGTAAGGAAATCGCGTGGCGGTAAACGTTGAACTAACAAGAGAACCCTTAACAAACGCCATGAGCGACGACAATTCACACAGTAGCGACACGACAAACGGTAAAAAGGGATTTTTCTCCCTCATTCTGAACCAGCTTTTCCACGGCGAACCGAAAAACCGTGATGAACTGCTGGAGCTGATTCGTGATTCCGGGCAAAACGACCTTATCGATGAAGATACGCGCGAAATGCTCGAAGGGGTCATGGACATCGCCGACCAGCGTGTTCGCGATATCATGATCCCCCGTTCGCAAATGATCACCCTGAAACGTAACCAGCCCCTGGACGAGTGCCTCGATGTGATTATCGAATCCGCTCACTCACGTTTCCCGGTCATCAGCGAAGACAAAGATCACATCGAAGGGATTTTGATGGCGAAAGATCTGCTGCCGTTTATGCGCAGCGATTCTGACGCTTTCAGCATGGAAAAAGTGTTACGCCAGGCCGTGGTTGTGCCGGAAAGTAAACGTGTGGATCGGATGCTGAAAGAGTTTCGCTCTCAGCGTTACCACATGGCGATTGTTATTGATGAATTTGGCGGTGTGTCGGGTCTTGTCACGATCGAAGATATTCTTGAGCTGATCGTGGGAGAAATCGAAGATGAGTATGACGAAGAAGAAGATATCGACTTCCGTCAACTGAGCCGCCACACCTGGACTGTGCGTGCGCTGGCCTCGATTGAAGACTTTAACGACGCCTTCGGTACCCACTTCAGCGATGAAGAGGTCGATACCATTGGCGGTCTGGTGATGCAGGCCTTTGGCCACCTCCCGGCGCGCGGTGAGACCGTTGACATCGACGGTTACCAGTTCAAGGTGGCGATGGCCGACAGCCGACGTATTATACAGGTTCATGTCAGAACGCCGGATGACTCACCGGTGCCAAAACTGGAAGATTAATGTAAATGGCATTTGCCCCACTGCTTGAACGCCAGCGCGTCCGTTTGCTGCTGGCGCTGTTACTCGGAGCCAGCGGTACGCTGGCTTTTTCTCCTTACAATTTCTGGCCCGCCGCCATACTCTCCCTGATGGGGTTACAGGGGCTTACCCTGAATCGTCGTCCGGTGCAGGCCGCTGCGATTGGCTACTTCTGGGGATTGGGGCTGTTTGGCTCCGGTATCAACTGGGTCTACGTCAGCATTGCTCAGTTTGGCGGTATGCCTGGGCCGGTGAACGTTTTCCTGGTCGTCCTGCTCGCCGCCTATCTCTCGCTCTATACCGGTCTGTTCGCCGGCATTCTTTCTCGTCTGTGGCCAAAAACGACCTGGCTGCGCGTCGCCATTGCGGCGCCGGTTGTCTGGCAAATTACCGAGTTCCTGCGTGGCTGGGTATTGACCGGGTTCCCATGGCTGCAGTTCGGTTACAGCCAGATTGACGGGCCGCTGAAAGGCCTGGCACCGGTGATGGGCGTTGAGGCGATTACCTTCCTGCTGATGGTTGTCAGCGGCCTGCTGGTACTGGCGTTGGTCAAGCGCTGCTGGAAGCCGCTGGTTGTGGCACTGGTACTGTTCGCACTGCCCTTCCCGCTGCGCTATATCCAGTGGTATACCCTGGAGCCAGAACGCGCTACGCAGGTTTCCATGGTGCAGGGAGATATCCCACAGGCCATGAAGTGGGATGAAAAGCAGCTTCTGAATACGCTGAAAATCTACGCCAACGCGACCGAAGAGGTCATGGGCAAATCACAGCTGATTATCTGGCCGGAATCTGCAATCCCGGACCTGGAAATAAACCAGCAGCCATTCCTGAACATGATGAACGATCTGCTGCTCGCGCGCGGCAGCACGCTGATTACCGGTATTGTTGATGCACGCCTGAATCAGCAGAACCGTTATGACACCTATAACACCATCATTACCCTCGGCAAAGATAGCGAATACAGCTACAACTCCACTGACCGGTACAACAAGAATCACCTGGTTCCGTTTGGTGAATTTGTCCCGCTGGAGTCGATTCTGCGTCCGCTGGCACCGTTCTTTGACCTGCCGATGTCCTCTTTCAGCCGTGGTCCATACGTTCAGCCACAGCTGCATGCGCACGGTTTTGCCCTGACCACAGCCATTTGCTACGAAATTATCCTCGGCGAGCAAGTACGCGATAACTTCCGCCCGGACACGGACTTCCTTCTGACCATCTCCAATGATGCGTGGTTTGGTAAGTCGATTGGCCCATGGCAACACTTCCAGATGGCGCGGATGCGTTCCCTGGAGCTGGCGCGTCCACTGCTGCGTAGCACCAACAACGGCATCACCGCCGTAATTGGTCCACAGGGTGAAATTCAGGCCATGATCCCGCAATTTACCCGTGAAGTGCTGACCACCAAAGTCACGCCAACTACGGGCCTGACGCCGTACGCTCGTACCGGCAACTGGTCACTGTGGATCCTGACCACGCTGTTTGGTTTTGGCGCAGTGCTGATGAGTCTTCGTCAGCGTCGTAAATAACCTTACCTTCTGTTGCCGGGTGGTGCTGACGCTTACCCGGCCTACTTTTCCATACTGTAGCCACTACCCGACAATTCCCTCCAGACTCCAATTCTGGCACGCCTATTGCTTTGTTTATTCAAGTAAACGCAGTTTGGCTTAACGTGCAACCTGGTCGCACCAGCGCAGATCATCGGTAGCACCGAAACGGTGCAACGAGAGATTTTTGCCTCTGAATGGTGCGGCGCGCTTCGCAAAAATAAACAATAACGCAGCAAAATCTTTACATTAAGCCAGACTAAATGTTAACAAGCTTGCATAACACTGCACTCGCATAGCGCGAGATATAACAACATCACAATGGGTATCAATGCGTCACTGGCGCTGATAAAAAAGGAGTTGGGTATGCAATTACGTAAACTGGCCACAGCAATGCTGGTTATGGGGATGTCTGCAGGCGTGGTTCACGCTGAAGACGCTCCGGCTGCCGGAAGCACTCTCGACAAGATTGCCAAAAACGGCGTGATCGTGGTCGGCCACCGTGAATCTTCTGTTCCGTTCTCTTACTACGACAACACGCAAAAAGTCGTGGGTTATTCGCAGGATTACTCCAACGCCATCGTTGAAGCCGTGAAGAAAAAGCTGAACAAACCTGACCTGCAGGTGAAGCTGATCCCAATCACTTCACAAAACCGTATTCCACTGCTGCAAAACGGCACCTTCGATTTTGAGTGTGGCTCCACCACCAACAACCTTGAGCGTCAGAAACAGGCTGCTTTCTCTGACACCATCTTCGTGGTAGGTACCCGTCTGCTGACCAAAAAAGGCGGCGAGATTAAAGATTTTGCTGATCTGAAAGGCAAAGCGGTCGTTGTCACCTCCGGTACCACCTCAGAAGTGCTGCTGCACAAACTGAATGATGAGAAGAAAATGGATATGCGCATCATCAGCGCGAAAGACCATGGCGACTCCTTCCGTACCCTGGAAAGTGGCCGTGCTGTCGCGTTTATGATGGATGACGCCCTGCTGGCGGGCGAACGCGCGAAAGCGAAGAAACCGGACAACTGGGAAATCGTCGGCACTGCACAGTCGAAAGAAGCTTATGGCTGCATGCTGCGTAAAGACGATGCTGAGTTCAAAAAACTGATCGATGACACCATCGCCCAGGCACAAACCTCCGGCGAAGCGGAAAAATGGTTCGATAAGTGGTTCAAGAACCCAATTCCACCAAAAAACCTGAACATGAACTTTGAACTGTCTGACGACATGAAAGCGCTGTTCAAATCACCAAATGACAAGGCTCTTAACTAATTAGAACAACAGGGGCGGGATATCCTGCCCTCTCGATTGTCGGGAAGCATGGACAGACTATACGTTGAGTGGTCGTTCCCCACTCAGCGCGAAAAATAAGCTTCTCACCAATCTTCGAGGGTAGCGCTGCTACCCTTTTTTTTCTGGAGTTTATTATGTCAATAGACTGGAACTGGGGCATATTTCTGCAACAAGCCCCGTTCGGCAACACCACCTATCTTGGCTGGTTATGGAGCGGCTTTCAGGTCACTGTGGCTTTATCCATAACGGCATGGATTATCGCGTTTCTTGTCGGCTCACTGTTCGGTATTTTGCGTACCGTCCCTAACCGTTTTCTTTCAACCCTCGGCACTTTGTATGTGGAACTGTTCCGTAACGTTCCGCTGATTGTGCAGTTCTTTACCTGGTATCTGGTGATTCCGGAACTGCTGCCGGAAAATATTGGTATGTGGTTCAAGTCGGAACTGGATCCTAACGTACAGTTCTTTGTCTCCTCGATGCTCTGCCTGGGGCTGTTTACCGCTGCCCGCGTGTGCGAGCAGGTGCGAGCCGCCATTCAGTCATTGCCGCGTGGACAAAAAAATGCAGGCCTGGCGATGGGATTAACACTGCCACAAACCTACCGTTATGTGCTGCTGCCTAACGCCTACCGCGTTATCGTTCCACCGATGACCTCTGAGATGATGAACCTGGTGAAAAACTCGGCCATCGCCTCGACCATCGGCCTGGTGGATATGGCTGCGCAGGCGGGTAAGCTGCTGGATTATTCCGCTCATGCGTGGGAATCCTTCACCGCGATCACGCTCGCCTATGTTCTGATTAACGCTTTCATCATGCTGGTGATGAACCTGGTTGAACGCAAAATCCGCCTGCCGGGTAATCTGGGGGGCAAATAATGTACGAATTTGACTGGAGTTCCATTGTTCCATCCATGCCATATCTGCTTGATGGCCTGGTGATTACCTTAAAAATCACCGTTATCGCCATCATCATCGGTATTGTCTGGGGTACCCTGCTGGCGGTCATGCGCTTGTCGAGCTTTAAGCCGCTCGCCTGGTTCGCAACGGCCTACGTTAACGTTTTCCGCTCCATCCCACTGGTGATGGTTCTGCTGTGGTTTTACCTGATTGTTCCTGGCTTCCTGCAAAACGTACTGGGACTGTCACCGAAAACCGATATCCGCCTGATCTCCGCGATGGTGGCGTTCTCCATGTTTGAGGCTGCTTACTATTCAGAGATTATCCGTGCGGGTATCCAGAGTATTTCTCGTGGGCAATCCAGTGCCGCACTGGCACTGGGGATGACACACTGGCAGTCCATGCAGCTCATCATTCTGCCGCAGGCGTTTCGCGCCATGGTTCCGCTCCTGCTGACTCAGGGCATCGTACTGTTCCAGGATACCTCTCTGGTATATGTACTCAGCCTGGCAGACTTCTTCCGTACCGCCTCCACCATCGGTGAGCGTGATGGTACGCAGGTAGAAATGGTGCTCTTCGCGGGTGCGGTCTATTTTGTGATTAGTTTAAGTGCGTCGCTGTTGGTCAGTTGGCTGAAGAAAAGGACGGTATAATGATTTCCCTGAAAAATGTTTCTAAATGGTATGGGCACTTTCAGGTGCTGACCGACTGCTCCACCGAAGTGAAAAAAGGCGACGTGGTGGTAGTGTGCGGACCGTCAGGTTCCGGTAAATCCACGCTGATCAAAACCGTCAACGGACTGGAGCCGGTGCAGCAGGGTGAGATCGTCGTCAATGGCACTAAAGTCAATGACAAAAAAACCAATCTCGCCCAGCTTCGCTCTCACGTTGGCATGGTGTTCCAGCATTTTGAGCTGTTCCCTCACCTC
Organism: Pantoea sp. LS15; assembly: GCF_012241585.1. Classification (NCBI taxonomy): domain Bacteria; kingdom Pseudomonadati; phylum Pseudomonadota; class Gammaproteobacteria; order Enterobacterales; family Erwiniaceae; genus Pantoea; species Pantoea sp. LS15. Next base: position 1,677 of record NZ_JAAVXA010000021.1, on the reverse strand, counting down.
TCCATTATTGAGAACCTGACACTGGCGCAGGTAAAAGTGCTTAAGCGCGATAAAAAAGCGTCGCGCGAGAAAGGGCTGAAACTCCTGGAACGCGTTGGGCTCTCTGCGCATGCCGATAAATTCCCGGCACAACTTTCGGGTGGCCAACAGCAGCGTGTGGCGATCGCCCGCGCGCTGTGCATGGATCCGGTGGCAATGCTGTTTGATGAGCCAACATCGGCGCTCGATCCAGAGATGATCAACGAAGTGCTGGACGTCATGGTCGAACTGGCACACGAAGGGATGACCATGATGGTGGTGACCCACGAAATGGGCTTCGCCCGTAAAGTGGCAAACCGCGTGATCTTTATGGACGAAGGGAAGATCGTGGAAGACTCACCGAAAGAAGAGTTCTTCGCTAACCCGAAATCAGAACGTGCGAAAGATTTCCTCGCGAAAATCCTGCACTAATACTCTCAGTGCGCAATCTGCGGATTGCGCACTGCTTCACGCTTTAGCCCACATCTTCTCGCCGGCGTCACATTACAGCGTTAACCTTGTCACAAAATAACGCTATAAATGGAGAACGCTATGGCACAACCCATCATTCTCGATTGCGATCCGGGTCATGATGACGCGATCGCTCTCGTCCTTGCACTTGCCTCCCCTGAGCTGGATGTCAAAGCCGTAACCTCTTCTGCCGGAAACCAGACACCCGATAAAACCCTGCGTAACGTCCTGCGCATGTTGACACTGCTTAAACGCAGCGATATTCCTGTCGCCGGCGGGGCTGTGAAACCTCTGATGCGCGAGCTGATCATTGCCGACAACGTTCACGGTGAAAGCGGACTGGACGGTCCGGCACTGCCGGAGCCGGGTTTCGCCCCGCAACACTGCACTGCCGTGGAGCTGATGGCGAAGGTGCTTCATGAAAGTGCCGAGCCGGTAACGCTGGTGGCAACCGGACCGCAAACCAACGTTGCGCTGCTGCTTAACAGCCATCCGGAACTGCACAGTAAAATTTCCCGTATCGTGATAATGGGTGGAGCAATGGGGCTGGGCAACTGGACGCCCGCGGCGGAGTTCAACATCTTTGTCGACCCGGAAGCCGCTGAGATTGTCTTCCAGTCCGGCTTACCAATTGTGATGGCGGGGCTGGACGTTACCCATCGCGCGCAGATTATGGCGGCCGATATTGAGCGTTTTCGCTCGGTGGGCAATACGGTCGCGACAACCGTGGCCGAACTGCTCGACTTCTTTATGGAGTATCACAAAGCCGAGAAGTGGGGCTTCCACGGCGCGCCCTTGCATGATCCATGCACCATTGCCTGGCTACTGAAGCCGGAGATGTTTACCACAGTGGAACGCTGGGTCGGTGTGGAGACGCAGGGGAAATATACCCAAGGGATGACGGTAGTGGATTACTACTCACTGACGGGAAATGCGCCGAATACCACGGTGATGGTGGATATCGATCGGCAGGCGTTTGTGGATTTGCTGGCGGAGAGACTCAAGTACTACGCTGCGGCCTAATACCCTCGCCCTCTCCCACTGTACAGTCCGGGGACATGGTGAACACTTGTTCGGGGACATGGTAGACACTTACAACTAAGGCATAAGAACCCGTTAATGGAGTCGCTTATGCCCTGGGATGCGAGAGATACCATGTCATTACGTACCGAGTTTGTTTTGTTCGCC
>NZ_JAAVXA010000020.1:57159-57517 GCF_012241585.1 Pantoea sp. LS15 | reverse complement strand
GTCCCTATCTGCCGTGGGCGCTGGAGAATTGAGGGGGGCTGCTCCTAGTACGAGAGGACCGGAGTGGACGCATCACTGGTGTTCGGGTTGTCATGCCAATGGCACTGCCCGGTAGCTAAATGCGGAAGAGATAAGTGCTGAAAGCATCTAAGCACGAAACTTGCCCCGAGATGAGTTCTCCCTGACCCTTTAAGGGTCCTGAAGGAACGTTGAAGACGACGACGTTGATAGGTCGGGTGTGTAAGCGCAGCGATGCGTTGAGCTAACCGATACTAATGAACCGTGAGGCTTAACCTTACAACGCCGAAGCTGTTTCGGCGAAGAGACAGAGACTCAAATTTCAGCCTGATACAGATTT
>NZ_JAAVXA010000020.1:0-57023 GCF_012241585.1 Pantoea sp. LS15 | reverse complement strand
GTGAAGAGGCCATCCGGAAGGATGGCCTTTTTGCGTTTGTACGCAAAAAAACTGTAGGCGGGTAAGGCGAAGCCGCCACCCGGTAAGTCAGATCGCACTCCACTCCACAATAAACTCCGCAATTCCATCCACATCATTTAAATCGAGCACCGGAACCTCAAGCGGCAACACAACATCACTGGCCACCGCAACCACATGCTCATCAAGCGTTAACTCGCTAACATCATGCCCGGCATCGCTTCTGAAAAGCAGGATCTTAGGTACAGCCTCATGCTTAAAACCCTCAACCAGCACCAGATCCAACCTGGAATGATCCATTCGACTGACCAGGTAAGCGAGATCCAGCGGCGCCTCATCAGGTGTTTCTGTCATTAGCGCCCAGCGCTGACGACTTGCTACCATCGTTTGAGCTGCACCCGCTTTACGTAACTCATAGCTGTCTTTGCCCGGTTTATCGACATCCATATTATGGTGGGTGTGCTTGATCAATCCTGGATGTATACCCCTGGCACAAAGGGCAGGAATGAGCTTTTTCAACAGCGTGGTTTTCCCGGTCCCACTCCAGGCGGAAATAGCCAGAACAGGTATCATCATTTCTCCTGCATCATCTGCAAATCTTCAGTTGTATTCACGTTCACAAACGCAGACTTCATATCACTGAAATCAATGGAATGGCCGCCAGACTGACGCATAAAGACCATCACCCTACGCTCTCCCGCCGTCAGGTACTCCTGCAGAGCAGGCACTAATGATCTGTGCATCAACGCGATAGCAGGATGGTCACGCTCACCGTCATGTACCCAGACCACAGGGGCTGCAGCACGAAGCCGTACCAGACGCTCGACAAGGCAGGACGGAATCAATGGGGTATCGCAAGGACAGAAAATAAACCACTCTCCGGGCGACTGCTGCATAACCGAAAGCATACCAGCCAGCGGACCTGGGTAATTTGCCTGGTTATCCTGATAAACGGCGTACCCGCTGCGCTGGTATGTCTCAATATGCCTGTTAGCACTGATGACCATTGTCGTCACCTGGCCTGTAAGCGCATCAGCGACACATTGCCACAAGGGTTTACCGTTCAAAAGCTGAAGCCCCTTATCTTTTCCCCCCATTCGCGTCGCTCTGCCACCCGCCAGAACGACCCCAGTGATTTCCTGGCTAAGATTCACGAATATCGCCTCTTTTATTGTGGGATTGACCCTGCTAACGTGTCACTCTAAATGAAAGGAGCACCACCATGAAATGTAAACGTCTGAATGAAGTCATTGAACTCCTCCAGCCAGCCTGGCAAAAAGAGCCAGAGCTGAATTTGATGCAATTTTTACAGAAACTGGCGAAAGAGTCAGGTTTTGACGGCGAACTGGCAGACCTTTCTGATGATATCCTGATCTACCATCTTAAAATGCGTGACTCTGCCAAAGATGCTGTTATTCCAGGTATTCAAAAAGATTATGAGGAAGATTTTAAAACCGCATTGCTGCGCGCCAGAGGCGTAATTAAAGAGTAAAAGCTTGTAAGCGGCGGCACCGAAATCGCCACAAGATGATATCCTGAATCATTCGTATAATTTCCGGATGATCGGATGAACGACCAGGCTTTTACTTTCCAGACATTACACCCGGATACCATTATGGATGCCCTGTTTGAACAGGGTATCCGGGTGGATTCTGGGCTAACGCCGTTAAATAGCTACGAAAACCGTGTGTATCAATTTCAGGATGAGGAGCGTCAGCGCTTCGTCGTGAAGTTTTATCGCCCTAAACGTTGGTCAGCAGAACAAATTCAGGAAGAGCATCAATTTGCTCAAGATCTGCTGGATGACGATGTACCCGTTGCCGCCCCGCTAAAATTCAATAACCAAACGCTGCTTATGCACGAAGGGTTTTACTACGCAGTCTTCCCAAGTCTCGGTGGTCGCCAGTTTGAAGCGGATAATATTGATCAAATGGAGTGGGTGGCCCGCTATCTGGGACGTATACATCAGACGGGACGCAAAAAATCCTTTATTGCCCGTCCGACTATCGGCATTCAGGAATACCTTCTTGAACCTCGCGAAGTATTCGAAACCTCTGCGCTGATCCCCACAGCGCTAAAGGATAATTTCCTCAGCGCCACTGATAAGCTTATTGGTGCGGTAAAAGCCAGCTGGCGCGATGATATTTCCGTGCTGCGTCTGCATGGCGATTGTCACGCAGGAAATATTCTCTGGCGTGATGGCCCGCTGTTTGTCGATCTCGATGATGCGCGTATGGGACCAGCAGTTCAGGACTTGTGGATGCTGCTCAATGGCGACAAAGCCGAGCAGCGCATGCAGCTTGAAACCATTATTGAAGCCTATGAAGAGTTTAGCCCGTTTAATTCAGACGAAATTACCTTGATTGAACCTTTACGTGCGATGCGTTTTGTTTATTATCTCGCATGGTTAATCAGGCGTTGGGATGACCCCGCGTTTCCCCGAAATTTCCCGTGGCTTACCGGAGAAGATTACTGGCGCAGCCAGATATCTACATTTACTGAGCAGGTTAAGGTTCTTCAGGAACCCCCTCTGCAATTAACGCCGATGTATTAATTGGACACACCCAGGAGAGAGTTTATTATGAAAAAAATTTGGCTGGCGCTGGCAGGAATGATTCTGGCATTTAGCGCTTCTGCTGCGCAGTTTACCGACGGCAAACAGTACATCACGCTGGACAAGCCTGTTGCTGGCGAGCCACAGGTTCTGGAGTTCTTCTCGTTCTATTGCCCACACTGCTATCAGTTCGAGCAGGTGCTGCATGTATCTGACAGCGTGAAGAAAAAGCTGCCAGAAGGCACCAAAATGACCAAGTACCACGTTGAATTCCTGGGTCCATTGGGTAAAGACCTGACTCAGGCGTGGGCAGTTGCTATCGCACTGGGCGTAGAAGATAAGATCACTTCCCCAATGTTTGAAGCCGTACAGAAAACCCAGACCGTTCAGACTACTGCCGATATCCGTAAAGTTTTCGTTGATGCGGGTGTGAAAGGTGAAGACTATGACGCGGCATGGAACAGCTTTGTGGTGAAATCTCTGGTGGCTCAACAGGAAAAAGCCGCTGCCGACCTGCAGCTTCAGGGGGTTCCGGCGATGTTTGTTAATGGCAAATATCAGCTGAATATGCAGGGCATGGACACCAGCAGCATGGATATCTTCGTACAGCAGTATGCCGATACTGTGAAATACCTGGTTGAGAAGAAGTAAGATTATTGATGTAAAAACGCCGGTCACTGACCGGCGTTTTTGTATGAAGATTTAATGTTGTCTATCTGTTCGTCTTTCTCTTTCCAGAGTGTATTAAGCCATAACTGGAAACGACGTTTGAAATTCTTATCGTTAACGTAGTCACCGTGCAATTCGGCCTCGATCGGTACCAGATCAACACGCACAACAATGCGCGTCAGCTTGCCACTGAGCATATCGAAGAACGGCGTTTTATCGTTTTCCGGGTAGCAGAGGGTGACGTTAAGTAATTTATCGAACTGAGCACCCAGCACGTTAAGCGCCATCGCAATACCCGCGGCTTTTGGCGGCAGCAGGTTCTGAAAAGGAGAACGTGTTTGTTGGCGCTTCTCTTCTGTAAACCGGGAGCCTTCAACGAAGTTCACGATGGTTGTTGGATGTGCGCGAAACTTTTCGCAGGAACGGCGTGTGGTCTCCACGTCCTTACCGCGACGCTCAGGATGGCGGATCAAATAGCTGCGCGAATAGCGTTTCATAAACGGCATATCGAGCGCCCAGCAGGCCAGACCGATGAAAGGAACCCAGGCGAGCTGCTGTTTCAGGAAGTATTTGTTCATCGGGATGTGCTTACGGAAAAGCACACATAACACCACGATGTCAGCCCAACTGTGGTGATTGCAAATTAGCAGGTACCAGTTCTTTTTGTTGAGGCTCTCCAGTCCTTCAACATCCCACTTCAGTTGTGGGTTCAGGTACAACAGGATCGCCAGCCCTTCACACCAGCAATACATCATGAAATTACAAAATGTGGACACGGCTCGCCACACCACAGGCACAGGCAGCAGCAGTTTAATAATTCCTGCGACAATGATCGGCACAGAACAGGCGATAGTCACCAGAATCGTTAAAATGATGCTTAACAGTAATGTTATTGCAGCGAGCAATCTGGACATGATTAGCTTTTTCAAATAGTTAGCTTTAATTGAGCGACCGGCTATTCGGCGCTGGGCGCTGATTTTACCAGAAAATAGACGAAGTAATGGCGCTTTCACACGGAGAGTTGGTGGCTTTTTCCCTACTGCAGAAGATTTCGCTACGATTCTGCACGAATCAGGGCTTATATCCACATAGACTAAATTGTCATCAGCGGGTAATACAGATGAGATCTAACAGAATAACGTTATGATAATTAAGATCTAAATTATATCACGTATGTATTTTTAGCGTCTGTTATTCATATGAAGTGAAAATATACACAAACTTATCCACAGTTTGTTTTTTGCGAGAGATCTTCACGATCGCAAAATCTTTTTCTGTATCTGGCGCTAATAACTGATGTTTTCATCCTTCTGTGGCATCCTTTAGCCATAAATTGATTAAAGGCACGGACATTATGGTTCAGATCCCAGAAAACCCTCTTATTCTCGTCGACGGCTCTTCTTACCTGTATCGGGCGTATCATGCGTTTCCTCCTCTGACCAATAGCGCAGGGGAACCTACCGGCGCGATGTACGGCGTGCTTAACATGCTGCGCAGCCTGATACTCCAGTATCAGCCAACCCATGCGGCGGTGGTCTTTGATGCCAAAGGCAAAACCTTCCGCGACGAGTTGTTTGAGCATTACAAATCTCACCGCCCGCCAATGCCTGACGATCTGCGTGCGCAGATTGAGCCGCTGCACGCCATGGTGAAAGCGATGGGCCTGCCGCTGCTGGCTGTCTCTGGTGTTGAAGCCGATGACGTCATCGGCACGCTGGCGCGTGAAGCTGAAAAAATGGGCCGTCCGGTGCTGATCAGCACCGGTGATAAAGATATGGCGCAGCTGGTAACGCCAGGTATCACCCTGATTAACACCATGACCAACACCATTCTGGGGCCTGAAGAGGTTGTCACAAAATATGGCGTACCGCCTGAGCTGATTATCGACTTCCTCGCGTTGATGGGCGATTCGTCGGATAACATCCCTGGAGTCCCTGGTGTCGGTGAAAAAACGGCACAGGCGCTGCTTCAGGGGCTGGGCGGGCTGGATACGCTGTACGCGGAATCGGATAAAATCGCCGGGCTCTCCTTCCGTGGTGCAAAAACCATGGGCGGAAAACTTCAAGATAACAAAGAGGTGGCTTACCTCTCTTATAAGCTGGCAACGATTAAAACCGATGTCGAACTGGAACTGGGTTGTGAGCAACTGGAAGTGCAGCAGCCTTCTGCTGACGATCTGCTGAGCTTGTTTAAGCAATACGAATTCAAGCGCTGGATCACCGACGTCGAAAGCGGCAAGTGGTTACAGGCAAAAGGGGCTAAGCCAGCAGCAAAACCGAAAGAGACGATAGTTGTTGATGCTGAAGAACAGGCCGAAGAAGAAGCCGTAACCTTGTCCTTCGACAACTACGAGACCATTCTTGAAGAGTCACAGCTGATCGCCTGGATCGAGAAACTGAAAAAAGCGCCGGTCTTTGCCTTCGACACGGAAACCGACAGCCTCGACAACATCTCTGCCAATATGGTGGGCCTGTCATTTGCGACAGAACCGGGGATGGCGGCTTATGTTCCTGTTGCACACGATTACCTGGATGCGCCGGCGCAGATCTCCCGTGAACGTGTGCTCGAGTTGCTGAAGCCGGTTCTGGAAGACGACAAGGCGCTCAAAGTCGGGCAAAACCTGAAGTACGATCGCGGTATTTTGCAAAACTACGGTATTGAGCTGCGCGGTATCGCATTCGACACCATGCTGGAATCCTACATTCTGGACAGTGTTGCAGGTCGCCATGATATGGATTCCTTATCAGACCGTTGGCTGAAACATAAAACCATCACTTTCGAAGAGATTGCCGGTAAAGGGAAAAATCAACTTACCTTCAACCAGATTGCACTCGAAGAGGCGGGTCGCTATGCCGCGGAAGACGCGGATGTCACCCTGCAATTGCACCTGAAGATGTGGCCAAAACTTCAGAAAGAAGCAGGGCCGCTGAACGTATTCCAGCATATTGAGATGCCATTGGTGCCTGTGCTTTCACGTATTGAGCGCAATGGCGTTAAAATCGATCCAACTGTATTGCATAACCACTCCGGGGAGCTCGCGCAGCGTCTGACCGAGCTTGAGCAAAAAGCGCATGAGCTTGCTGGAGAACCGTTTAACCTCTCGTCACCGAAACAGCTGCAAACCATTCTGTTTGAAAAGCAGGGTATCAAGCCGCTGAAGAAAACGCCTGGCGGTGCACCGTCGACGTCTGAAGAGGTGCTTGAAGAGCTGGCACTGGATTACCCCCTGCCAAAAGTGATTCTGGAGTATCGGGGTCTCGCGAAGCTGAAGTCCACTTACACTGATAAGCTCCCGCTGATGATCAACCCGAAAACAGGCCGTGTGCATACCTCGTATCATCAGGCTGTGGCAGCGACGGGTCGACTCTCGTCAACTGATCCAAACCTGCAGAACATTCCGGTACGTAATGAAGAAGGTCGCCGAATCCGTCAGGCTTTTATTGCGCCAGATGACTACCTGATCGTCTCTGCTGACTACTCGCAAATTGAGCTACGTATTATGGCGCATCTGTCCCGCGACAAAGGCTTGCTGACTGCTTTTGCCGAAGGGAAGGACATCCACCGAGCAACCGCGGCGGAAGTCTTCGGTTTGCCGTTGGATAGTGTAACCAACGAACAGCGCCGCAGCGCCAAAGCGATCAACTTTGGTTTGATCTACGGTATGAGCGCATTTGGTCTGTCGCGCCAGCTCAACATTCCACGCAAAGAGTCGCAGAAGTATATGGATCTCTACTTCGAGCGTTATCCTGGCGTGCTGGAATATATGGAACGCACCCGCGCACAGGCTAAAGAGAAAGGTTATGTCGAAACACTGGATGGCCGCCGTCTCTACTTACCAGATATCAAATCCAGCAATGCAGCGCGACGCGCTGGTGCAGAACGTGCGGCAATCAACGCCCCTATGCAAGGTACTGCGGCGGACATCATTAAGCGTGCGATGATCGCCGTTGATGCCTGGCTGGAAAAAGAGAAGCCTCGCGTGAAAATGATCATGCAGGTTCACGATGAACTGGTATTCGAAGTGCACAAAGACGACCTCGACGCTGTATCGAAGAAGATCCACGAACTAATGGAAAGCAGCATGACACTCGACGTGCCGTTGCTGGTGGAAGTGGGAAGTGGTGAAAACTGGGATCAGGCTCACTAAAGGCTCTGCGAATAACGCGCTTTTTATGTAAGTTAGCAACATAACAAAGTGCGTTTTGTGACGATCATTAGAATTCCCTATGTAAATAATGAAAAAAAACTACAAAAAGTGCTTTTTCTGCAGCAAAAAAAGGGGTAGAGTTATCGACGTAGGGTACAGAGGTAAGATGTTCTATCTTTCAGACCTTTTACTTCACGTAATCGGATTTGGCTGAATATTTTAGCCGCCCCAGTCAGTAATGACTGGGGCGTTTTTTATTGTGGAAAAGAAACATTCAGGTAAAAAAAGCGCGGACATCGCCGCGCTCGGTATTACTCTTCTTCCGCTTCCGTCGCGGGTTCCAGCTCGCTAAACCAGGTGTCGAGCTTCTGGCGCAGTTTGTCTACGCCCTGCTTTTTCAGAGAGGAGAAAGGCTCCACCTGCACATCACCGTTGAAAGCCAGCACCGCTTCGCGAACCATATTCACCTGCGCTTTACGCGCGCCGCTTGCCAGCTTATCGGCTTTCGTCAACAGCACCAGTACGGCAATATCGCTTGCTACAGCCCAGTCGATCATCTGTTGATCAAGATCTTTCAGAGGGTGGCGAATATCCATCAGCACCACCAGACCTTTCAGGCACATGCGTTTTTCCAGGTATTCACCCAGCGCACGCTGCCACTTGATTTTCATCTCTTCGGGTACCTGAGCGTAACCGTAGCCCGGTAAGTCGACCAGGCGTTTGCCCTCTGCCACTTCAAACAGGTTAATCAACTGGGTACGGCCAGGTGTTTTTGAGGTACGCGCCAGGCTTTTCTGATTAGTCAGCGTGTTCAGGGCGCTGGATTTTCCCGCATTGGAGCGGCCAGCAAATGCCACTTCAATACCGGTATCAGAAGGAAGGTGGCGAATATCGGGCGCACTGGTGACAAAATGCGTCTGTTGGTAGTTCCAGGTAGTCACGTGGTCGTCTCCAAAATCGTAATCTGAAGGGGATTATACCCGAATGCAGGCAAAAGGCTTTTCTGATTGCATATGGCCTGTAGGTGAAAGCCCTGGCTGTTGTGAGAGATCGGCTAATCAAGCTTTGGGATATTTCAGAGAAATCGCAGGTGCCAAAAATGGCAAACTATTTTAAATCATAAACTTAAATGCGGGTAATTGTCCGAAAATCCCTTTTTGTACTGTTTCGTTGCTTGTTAGTTTAACGGAACAAGGTAAAGTGTGCGTCAGGGCGAGGAAGCCAACAGGAAATCGACTTAAGGATTAGGGGTCAGGAGCGCCAGGAGGCGAAGACGCAGGATAGTCAGGATGACCAGCGCCTGGAGGCGTTTTAACAGGAAATGGAACCGTATCAAGGACGGTATCAGCCAAGGGATAAACAGGGCTTGTTGTTGGCAAACACGGAATGTCTGACCCGCTAAGGGTTGTGAGTCAGGAAAAAAGGCGACAGATTGCTCTGTCGCCTTTTTTCTTTGCTTGCTTTCTGCTAGATTTCGCCGCAATTCTATACTGAAGAAAACGACTTAAAGATAAAACATCATGAAAAAACCAACCTCCGCTGCGGGCGCTAAACGCCCTGCAAAAGCACGCCGCAAAACGCGCGAAGAACTGAACCAGGAAGCGCGCGATCGTAAACGCGACAAAAAGCATCGCGGTCATGCTGCGGGTAGCCGTGCGAACGGCGGTGGTACTGCGGGCGCTTCTGCAAAAGGTAAGCAGCAGAAAGATCCTCGTATCGGCAGTAAAACTCCCATTCCACTGGGCGTGACAGACACCCCGGTCACTAAGCAGCACAAACCAAAGAGCGAGAAACCTATGCTTTCACCGCAGGCTGAGCTGGATATGCTGGAGAACGATGAGCGCCTGGACGCGCTGCTGGAACGTCTTGAAGAGGGGGAAACCCTGACTGCTGAAGAGCAGTCGTGGGTTGATGCCAAACTGGATCGCATTGATGAGCTGATGCAGAAGCTTGGTCTGTCTTACGACGATGAAGATGACGAAGAAGAAGAAAAGCAGGAAGATATGATGCGTCTTCTGAAGGGTGGAAACTAACATTTGCACCCGGCAGGAACGCTGGTCCTGCTTATAACCCTTCCGGTTATATGTTATCTGGTGTGGTTATTCGTTAAACTACGGCGGTTGTCGCGGCGCCAGAAATGGCTGCGCACCCGAATGATGGCTCGCAACGGGGCCAGGTCGGGCCGCCGTATACGAACGCGACACCAACGGAAGGAGTGAGCATGTCTGTACCATCTATCGACTGGGATTTGGCCCTAATCCAGAAATATAACTATTCCGGGCCACGCTATACGTCATACCCTACCGCGCTGGAGTTTACTGATACCTTCGGCGAGACTGAATTTCTTCAGGCCGTGGCGCGCTATCCTGAACGCCCGCTTTCGCTCTACGTCCATATTCCGTTCTGCCATAAGCTCTGCTACTTCTGCGGCTGCAATAAAATTGTTACCCGCCAGCAGCACAAGGCCGATCAGTATCTGGATGCGCTCGAACAGGAAATCTTGCATCGTGCGCCACTCTTTGCCGGACGTCATGTCAGCCAGCTGCACTGGGGTGGCGGTACGCCAACCTATCTGAACAAAGTGCAAATCAGCCGATTGATGGCGTTGCTGCGCAGCAACTTCAATTTTAATGATAACGCCGAAATCTCGATCGAGGTTGATCCGCGAGAAATCGAGCTGGATGTACTGGATCACTTACGCGCTGAAGGTTTTAACCGCCTGAGTATGGGCGTGCAAGATTTCAATAAAGAAGTACAGCGTCTGGTGAACCGTGAGCAGGACGAAGAGTTTATCTTCGCCTTACTGAATCACGCGCGTGAGATTGGTTTCACCTCGACCAATATTGACCTGATTTACGGCCTGCCAAAGCAGACCCCCGAAAGTTTTGCCTTCACACTGAAACGCGTGGCCGAACTCAATCCGGACCGCCTGAGCGTCTTTAACTATGCGCACTTACCAACGCTGTTCGCTGCCCAGCGCAAAATAAAAGATGCTGATCTCCCTTCTGCCCAACAGAAGCTGGATATTTTGCAGGAAACCATTACTTCACTGACTGAGACCGGTTACCAGTTCATCGGTATGGATCACTTTGCCCGTCCGGATGACGAACTGGCCATTGCTCAGCGTGAAGGGGTATTGCACCGGAATTTCCAGGGCTACACCACCCAGGGCGATACCGATTTGCTGGGGATGGGCGTCTCTGCCATCAGCATGATTGGCGACTGCTATGCACAAAACCAGAAAGAGCTGAAGTCGTACTACCAGCAGGTTGATGACGCCGGCAACGCGCTGTGGCGTGGCATTGCGTTAACGCGCGATGACTGCATTCGCCGTGATGTCATTAAGGCGCTTATCTGCAACTTCCGTCTCGATTTCAGTGACGTTGAGTCGCAGTGGGGTCTGCACTTCAGCGATTATTTTGCGGAAGACCTGAAACTGATTGCACCGCTGGCGAAAGATGGGCTGGTGGATGTATCGGAGAGTATGATTGAGGTCACGCCGAAAGGACGTCTGTTGATCCGTAATATCTGCATGTGCTTTGACGCGTATCTGCGTCAGAAAGCGCGTATGCAGCAGTTCTCGCGGGTGATTTAAGGCGCATAGCCAAAAGTATGAAACGTAGGCCGGGTAAGGCGAAGCCGCCACCCGGCTTTTACGTTCAACTCCGCTAGCTAAACAGCCCAACCAGCGCCGCACACAACATAGCCGCAACGGCTGTTTGCGGTGTGTGGCTTTCGGCTGCACCGCTAGAGAGCAAATTCACTAATGATTCCAGCATGATGGTCCCCCCAATTTCCGGGCACGATCATACAAAACTCATCGGAACAGTAAAGCGCAAAATAACAGCATTTTGCGCTCAATTAATAACCTTTACACTTCGGGGGAACATTACTCCATACCCAGCTCTTTCAGTTTACGCGTCAGGGTATTACGTCCCCATCCCAACAGGCGAGCGGCTTCCTGCTTATGCCCCTGCGTATGACGAAGCGCGGTAGTTAACAGCGTACGCTCCATCTCTGGCTGAGCTTCAGAAAGCAGGTTTTGATGACCGGAACGCAGGGCGCGGTCGGCCCACTGCGCCAGTAGCGTTGCCCAGCTGTCAGGCAGTGCATGTCCGGTACTGCTCTCTGGCGCGGATGCCTCAAACAACTCTGCCGGTAAATCCTGAATCAACACTTCCTGCCCGGCGGCCATCACGGTCAGCCAGCGGCAGGTGTTTTCCAACTGGCGCACGTTGCCCGGCCATGCCAGACGCGTCAGAGCGGCATCGGTTTCCGGGTGAAGCTGCTTGGCTTCTACGCCCAGCTCACGAGCCGCCACCTGCAGGAAATGACGTGCCAGGCGGGGAATATCTTCCCGACGTTCACGCAGCGGCGGCAGATGAACGCGAATGACGTTCAGACGGTGGAATAAATCCTCACGGAATTTTCCTTCCTGCACGCGTTGCTCCAGATTCTGGTGTGTTGCGGCGATAATACGCACGTCCACTTTTACCGGCGCATAGCCGCCCACGCGATAAAACTGCCCGTCGGCCAGCACGCGCAACAGGCGGGTCTGGACATCCAGCGGCATATCGCCAATTTCATCCAGGAATAGCGTACCGCCGTCCGCCTGTTCGAAGCGCCCCTGGCGAATGGTATTTGCGCCGGTAAATGCCCCTTTTTCATGGCCGAACAGTTCGGATTCAATCAAATCCTTCGGGATCGCTGCCATATTCAGGGCGATAAACGGGGCTTTTGCCCGCGGGCTGTGGCGATGTAATGCATGTGCCACGAGCTCTTTACCGGTTCCCGATTCGCCGTTAATCAATACGCTGATGGACGAGCGGGACAAACGGCCAATAATACGAAACACATCCTGCATCGCCGGCGCTTCGCCGATGATATCAGTTGTTGGCCCAAAATCGGGTGTGTGGCGAGGCTGTTGCTGTTCCTGATAGTGGCTAATCGCACGCTCAACCAGCGCGACCGCTTCGTCGATATCAAACGGTTTTGGCAGGTAATCGAACGCCCCTTGCTGGTAGGCGCTCACTGCGGCATCAAGATCGGAATGTGCCGTCATTATGATGACCGGAAGCATAGGGTGGCGTTGTTTGATCTGCTTTAAAAGCGCCAGCCCGTCCATTCCCGGCATGCGAATATCCGAAAGCAGAACGTCCGGCGTTTTGGTGGTGAGTGCGTCGAGTACTTCGCTGCCGCTCTCAAACGTCGTGCAGCTTAATCCTGCCCCTGTGAGCGCGCGTTCAAGCACCCAACGGATGGAGCTATCGTCATCGACTACCCAGACTATCCCTCGTTGCATAAACGTCACCTTTATTTTTTAATCGGCAGGAAAACCGAAAACTCGGTGTGTCCCGGCCAACTGTTAAATTCAATTTTTCCAGAGTGTTGATCGATCAAACTGCGTGCAATGGATAAGCCCAGGCCGGTTCCGCCTTCGCGACCACTTACCATCGGGTAGAACAGGGTGTCCTGTAGATGCGATGGAATACCTGGTCCGTTATCCTCAACGTCGATTCGGGCTGCCAGACGATAGCGTACGCCGTGTAACGTGAGCTGGAAGGCGGTGCGGGTACGTAAAATAATCTCGCCCCCTTCCGGCCCCAGAGCCTGCAGGGCATTGCGTACGATATTCAACAACACCTGCTCAATCTGATCCGGGTCATGCGCCAGTTCCGGCAGGCTTGGGTCGTAATCACGCACCAGCGTGACGTTTTCTGGTAACTCCATCGAAACCAGTTTCACCACCCGTTCAGCCACTTTATGAATGCTTTCTGATACGTGCATACCCGGTTGCTGGGGTCCGAGAAGACGGTCAACCAGATTGCGCAGGCGGTCTGCCTGTTCGATGATGACGTTGGTGTACTCCGCCAGCGCGGGGTCGGGCAGCGCCTTGGTCAGGAGTTGTGCTGCGCCGCGTAATCCCCCCAGCGGGTTTTTGATTTCATGCGCCAGACCTCGCACCAGGTCTCGGGCGGCAATTTGCTGGGCATGCTGAAGCTGCTCCTGGCTCAGTCGGCGCTGATTATCCATCGGAGCCATTTCCAGCAGGATCAATCCTTCAGGAAGACGTTGGGCCGTCAGTGACAGAATATGCGAGCGCCCGTCGATAACCAGCGTGACTTCGTTATCCGTAAATCCCTGACCGGCCTGCAAACTTTCCTGCATCAGGCCAATATTCAGCGAAAAATAACTCAGTAATTCCGGAAGCGGGGTGCCAAACAGTTTACGTGCGCTTTGGGCGAGCAGCTGCTGCGCCGCCGGGTTGGCATAATGTACGGCCAGCTCGTCGTCGACAAGCAAGATACTGTTAATCAAAGAATTGAGGATCTGCCCAGCATCGGGCAGCGTGCCAGTTGCCATTCAGCAGTCTCCTGGAGTTGTTTGCACTAATTTAGTGCAGTATAGCTTTTTCGTCGTAAAAAGCGCGCGAGATCAGGTTGTTGGTGGAGAAAAAAGCCCATCCGGAGATGGGCTAAAAGTTTCCACGGCAACTACCCCCGGCGTTTATCACGCCGGGTAAAACAACTTAATTAAACGCTGTAGTACAGCTCGAACTCAACCGGGTGTGGCGTCATACGCACACGGTCGTTCTCTTCCATACGCAGGGCGATGTAAGCATCGATAGCGTCGTCAGTGAATACGCCACCTGCAGTCAGGAACTCGCGGTCTGCGTCCAGTGCCTGCAGGGCTTCTTCCAGAGAGCCAGCAACCTGTGGGATCTCTTTCGCTTCTTCTGGCGGCAGGTCGTACAGGTTTTTATCCATTGCTTCGCCTGGGTGGATCTTGTTCTTGATACCATCCAGACCAGCCATCAGCAGTGCTGCGAAGCACAGGTATGGGTTAGCCGCTGGGTCCGGGAAGCGCACTTCGATACGACGCGCTTTAGGAGAAGCAACAACCGGGATACGGATAGAAGCAGAACGGTTACGCGCAGAGTAGGCCAGCATTACTGGCGCTTCGTAGCCCGGGACCAGACGCTTGTAGGAGTTAGTGGTTGGGTTAGCCAGGGCGTTGATCGCTTTAGCGTGTTTGATTACGCCGCCGATGTAATACAGCGCCTGCTCAGACAGACCAGCATATTTGTCACCAGAGAACAGGTTGGTACCGTTCTTGGACAGAGACATGTGGCAGTGCATACCGGAACCGTTGTCGCCAAACATAGGTTTTGGCATGAAGGTAGCGGTTTTACCGAAACGGTGCGCAACGTTGTGCACAACGTATTTGTAGATCTGAATTTCGTCTGCTTTTTTGGTCATGGTGTTGAAGCGGGTAGCCACTTCGTTCTGACCCGCAGTCGCCACTTCGTGGTGGTGAGCTTCAACTACCAGGCCCATCTCTTCCATCACCAGACACATGGTGGAACGAATGTCCTGTGCTGAGTCGACTGGAGGAACCGGGAAGTAACCGCCTTTAACGCCTGGACGGTGACCTTTGTTACCACCTTCGTATTTGGTGGAAGAGTTCCATGCGCCTTCGATATCGTCGATAGCAACGTGGGAACCAGAAATAGACGCACCGAAACGGATGTCGTCGAACAGGAAGAATTCTGGCTCTGGCCCGAACAGAACGGTGTCTGCGATGCCGGTAGAACGCAGGTATTCTTCAGCGCGTTTCGCGATAGAACGTGGGTCGCGGTCGTAGCCCTGCAGCGTGCCTGGCTCGAGGATGTCGCAACGGATGATCAGGGTTGGTTCTTCGAAGAACGGATCAATGACCGCAGTGGTCGCATCTGGCATCAGAACCATGTCGGATTCGTTAATGCCTTTCCAGCCACCAATGGAGGAGCCGTCAAACATTTTGCCTTCTTCGAAGAATTCGGCGTTTACCTGATGAGCAGGAATTGTGACGTGCTGTTCTTTACCTTTGGTATCGGTGAAGCGCAGATCAACAAACTTCACTTCATGTTCGTTCAGCATCGTCAAAACGTGTTCAGCGGACATACTTAACTCTCCAGATTGGTCATTGTCGTCGTGGTAACGAGGTCTTCAATTTCTGTTTGTACTGGCTGTTGCCATGTATTTTTTATAAAGCGAAATCTGTGCCAACTTTTAAAACACCCCAAAAAGGCGTTATCATGCGCACCATAGTGCAAAAGGGCTGCACCACAATGGATTTGTTGCACCAGTATAGTGCTTCAATGTGAACATTGGGCACCATATTGGTGCAATTTACGTTAAAGTGCCCTTTTACCGCTCCGTGAAAGCGATCACAAAGCATCTCTGCAATACTTGTTTGCGGGGGATGTTTGTGATCCTGTTTTGTAGTGCGATTAATCCGTGTACAATAACGCGCTATTTCTAAATGCCTGAGGCAAAGTTGTGATCGAAAATTTGCGTAACATCGCCATCATCGCGCACGTTGACCATGGTAAAACTACCCTGGTTGATAAGCTGCTGCAGCAATCCGGTACGTTTGATGCGCGTGCCGAAACCCAAGAACGCGTGATGGACTCCAACGATTTGGAGAAAGAGCGTGGGATTACCATCCTCGCGAAAAACACCGCGATTAAATGGAATGACTACCGTATCAACATCGTTGATACCCCAGGGCACGCCGACTTCGGTGGTGAAGTTGAACGTGTAATGTCCATGGTAGACTCCGTTCTGCTGGTCGTTGACGCAATGGATGGCCCAATGCCACAGACGCGCTTCGTGACCAAAAAAGCATTTGCCCATGGTCTGAAGCCAATCGTTGTTATCAACAAAGTTGACCGTCCTGGCGCGCGTCCTGACTGGGTTGTTGACCAGGTATTTGACCTGTTCGTTAACCTCGACGCGACTGACGAGCAGCTGGACTTCCCTATCGTTTACGCTTCTGCGCTGAACGGTATTGCGGGTCTGGATCACGAAGACATGGCTGAAGACATGACCCCGCTGTACCAGGCGATTGTTGACCGTGTTCCTGCGCCAAACGTTGATCTCGACGGCACACTGCAGATGCAGATCTCTCAGCTCGACTACAACAACTATGTTGGTGTAATCGGCATTGGTCGTATCAAACGCGGTAAAGTGAAGCCTAACCAGCAGGTCACTATCATTGATAGCGAAGGCAAAACCCGTAACGGTAAAGTCGGTAAAGTACTGACTCACCTGGGCCTTGAGCGTATTGAGAGTGACATCGCGGAAGCGGGCGACATCATCGCCATCACCGGTCTGGGTGAACTGAACATCTCCGACACCATCTGCGACCCGCAGAATGTCGAAGCGCTGCCAGCCCTGTCCGTTGATGAACCAAC
Organism: Pantoea sp. LS15; assembly: GCF_012241585.1. Taxonomy (NCBI): domain Bacteria; kingdom Pseudomonadati; phylum Pseudomonadota; class Gammaproteobacteria; order Enterobacterales; family Erwiniaceae; genus Pantoea; species Pantoea sp. LS15. The sequence goes on along the minus strand of NZ_JAAVXA010000020.1, from coordinate 40,397 downwards.
CGTATCCATGTTCTTCAACGTCAACACCTCTCCGTTCTGTGGTAAAGAAGGTAAATTTGTTACCTCTCGTCAGATCCTTGACCGCCTGAACAAAGAGCTGGTGCACAACGTTGCGCTGCGCGTTGAAGAAACCGAAGACGCTGATGCATTCCGCGTTTCTGGTCGTGGTGAGCTGCACCTGTCTGTTCTGATCGAAAACATGCGTCGTGAAGGTTTCGAAATGGCGGTTTCCCGTCCGAAAGTTATCTTCCGCGAAATCGACGGCCGTAAACAAGAGCCGTTCGAAAACGTTACTCTGGACGTTGAAGAGCAGCACCAGGGTTCTGTGATGCAGGCTCTGGGTGAGCGTAAAGGCGACCTGAAAAACATGAATCCAGATGGCAAAGGCCGCGTACGTCTTGACTACGTGATCCCAAGCCGTGGTCTGATCGGCTTCCGTTCAGAATTCATGACCATGACTTCCGGTACCGGTCTGCTGTACTCCACCTTCAGCCACTACGACGATGTTCGTCCGGGCGAAGTTGGCCAGCGTAACAACGGCGTGCTGATCTCCAACGGTCAGGGTAAAGCGGTTGCGTTTGCGCTGTTCGGTCTGCAGGATCGCGGTAAGCTGTTCCTGGGTCACGGTGCTGAAGTTTATGAAGGCCAGATCATCGGTATTCACAGTCGTTCTAACGACCTGACTGTAAACTGCCTGACCGGTAAGAAACTGACCAACATGCGTGCGTCCGGTACTGACGAAGCAACGGTTCTGGTTCCACCGATCAAGATGACCCTGGAGCAGGCTCTGGAATTCATCGATGACGACGAACTGGTAGAAGTGACTCCACAGTCAATTCGTATCCGTAAACGTCACCTGACCGAGAACGATCGTAAACGTGCTATGCGCGGTGCGAAAGAAGAGTAATTCACTCCTCTCTGGTCAACAAAACCCCGTCCTTGTGTCGGGGTTTTTCTTTTTCTACCCTGTGCGTACTTCATAGCCAAAGCCTGTCTTTCCCGCTACAGTTACTTTTCCACGGCGAGCAGGAGATAAACATGCTTTATATCTTTGACTTAGGAAATGTAATCGTCGATATCGATTTTAATCGAGTGCTGGGCGCATGGAGCGATTTTAGCCGTGTCCCACTGGCGACATTGAAGCAGAGTTTCGTGATGAGCGAGACCTTCCATCAACACGAACGCGGTGAGATCAGCGATGAAGAGTTCGCCGAACGTTTCTGCCATGAACTGGATCTGCCGTTAAGCTACGAGCAGTTTTCTCACGGCTGGCAGGCGGTATTTGTGGCGATACGTCCGGAAGTTACCAATATCATGCACAAACTGCGAGAGCAGGGACATCGTGTGGTGGTATTGTCAAATACCAACCGTCTGCACACCACATTCTGGCCTGAGGAATACCCTGAAGTTAAAGCGGCGGCAGATAAGATCTATCTTTCGCAGGAGATGGGTATGCGTAAACCTGAGGCACGAATTTATCAGGCTGTTCTTCAGGCAGAAGGATATACCGCGGCCGATGCGGTCTTTTTCGACGACAACGTCGATAATATAGAGGGAGCTAACCAGTTGGGTATTACGTCAATTCTGGTGACCGGAAAAGAGACGATACCAAACTACTTTGCGAAGCAGTTATGCTAAAAACCGTTCATCAAAAAGCCACGCATCATACTCGTCCACTGAGAGCCTGGCTAAAACTGCTCTGGCATCGCATTGATGAGGACAACATGACCACACTGGCGGGTAATCTCGCGTACGTGTCGTTGCTCTCATTAGTGCCGCTGGTGGCGGTTATCTTTGCGCTTTTTTCGGCTTTTCCAATGTTTGCGGACGTGAGTCTGCAGCTTCGCCATTTTGTCTTCGCGAATTTTATTCCTGCAACCGGGGATGTCATCCAGAACTACATTGAGCAGTTCGTTGCCAACTCCAACAAGATGACGGCAGTGGGGGCATGCGGTCTTATCGTCACTGCGCTGCTGTTGATGTACGCCATTGATAACGCGCTGAACACCATCTGGCGGAGTAAAAAGGCACGACCAAAGGTGTACTCCTTTGCCGTGTACTGGATGATCCTGACGCTGGGTCCGTTGCTGGCCGGGGCGAGTCTGGCAATCAGTTCATATCTTCTTTCATTACGCTGGGCGAGTGATTTAAATGGCGTTATTGATAATGTACTTCGCATCTTCCCGCTGATCCTGTCGTGGCTCTCATTCTGGCTGCTCTATAGCGTTGTGCCGACCACGCGCGTGCCTAACCGTGATGCCGTTGTTGGCGCGCTGGTGGCCGCGGTGCTGTTTGAACTGGGTAAAAAAGGATTCGCCCTCTACATCACCATGTTTCCGTCCTATCAGCTGATTTACGGCGTGCTGGCGGTGATCCCGATTTTGTTTGTCTGGGTCTACTGGACCTGGTGTATCGTCTTGCTTGGTGCCGAAATAACTGTCACTCTCGGTGTCTATCGCGAACTCAAAAAAGCAGCAGCAGCTGAAAAACAACAAGAAGCAGACCAACCATGATTGCATTGATACAGCGCGTAACCCGTGCCAGCGTCACCGTGGAGGGAGAGGTGACGGGTGAAATTGGCCCAGGACTTTTGGTGTTGTTAGGTGTCGAAAAGGATGATGACGAACAAAAAGCCAACCGCTTGTGCGAGCGTGTGTTGGGCTACCGTATTTTCAGCGATGCGGAAGGTAAGATGAACCTTAACGTTCAGCAGGCGGGTGGCAGCGTGCTGGTGGTTTCCCAGTTCACGCTGGCGGCGGATACCGAGCGCGGCATGCGTCCGAGTTTTTCTAAAGGTGCCGCACCTGATCGTGCTGAAGAACTTTATGAGTATTTTGTTGAGCGCTGTCGCCAGCAGGAAATGAATACGCAAACCGGACGATTCGCTGCGGATATGCAGGTTTCGCTGGTGAACGATGGCCCCGTCACATTCTGGCTCCAGGTATGAGCCAACTGGCGGCGTGGCCGCGGGTAACAAGAGAGAGTACAGCTATGTATCACCTTCGAGTACCGCAAACGGAAGAAGAGTTAGAAGCCTATTACCAGTTCCGCTGGGAAATGCTGCGCAAGCCATTACACCAGCCAAAAGGGTCTGAACGCGACGCCTGGGACGCGATGGCCCACCATCAGATGGTGATGGATGAAGAGGGCAACCTCGTTGCCGTCGGGCGTTTGTATATTAACGCCGATAACGAAGCGTCTATTCGCTTTATGGCGGTTCATCCCTCCGTTCAGGACAAAGGCCTGGGGACGCTGATGGCGATGACCCTGGAATCTGTGGCCCGACAGGAAGGCGTTAAGCGCGTCACCTGTAGTGCCCGCGAAGATGCCGTAGAGTTCTTCGCCAAACTCGGTTTTGTTAATCAGGGGGAAATAACGACCCCGCAAACCACACCCATTCGTCACTTTTTGATGATTAAACCCATCGCCACGCTGGATGATATTCTGCATCGTGCCGACTGGTGCGGGCAGCTACAGCAAGCCTGGTATCAGCACATCCCGCTGAGTGAAAAAATGGGTGTGCGTATCCAGCAGTACACCGGGCAAAAATTCATCACCACGATGCCGGAAATCGGCAATCAAAACCCGCACCACACCCTGTTTGCCGGAAGTCTGTTCTCGCTGGCTACATTGACCGGCTGGGGGCTTATCTGGCTGATGCTGCGTGAGCGCCATCTGGGGGGGACGATCATTCTTGCCGACGCCCATATCCGCTATAGCGCACCGATCAGCGGTAAACCGAGCGCCGTGGCTGATCTGGGTTCATTGGGGGGCGACCTCGACCGCCTGGCCCGAGGTCGCAAAGCCCGCGTACAAATGCAGGTTGAATTGTTTGGTGACAAAACATCTGGCGCGGTGTTTGAAGGCACCTATATTGTTCTTCCGGCGAAGCCATTCGGCGCGTATGAAGAGGGTGGGAACGAAGAGGAATAATCCCTTCGTTGTTATCGCCTGGCTGAGCTAATCCGCCAGGCGATGTCCCGTATAACGTCTTGTGCCGACTGGCTGATGCCACCGAGTTGAAAGAAGCCATGGATAACGCCCAGCCAGCGCTGAGCGCTACACTTCACACCCTGCTCAGTCAGATGCTGGAACAACATTTCTCCCTCATCACACAGCGGATCGTACTCGGCGGTAACAATGTGCACAGGCGGAAGACCGTTAAAATCATCGCGCCACAGCGGGCTGGCTTCCGGATGCTGAAGGTCAGTCTCTGCGAGATACATTTCATACCCGCTGAGCAGGGTATCGCGGGTAATGACGTAATCCTGGCCATTAAGGGTATAGCTTTCAAAACTGGCTGTGGCATCAAGCATGGGATAAATCAGGATGAGCTGTGCTGGATTCCACAGGCCTTTATCTTTGAGCCGCAGTGATGTCACCAGCGCAAGATGTCCACCTGCACTGTCGCCGCAAAGGGTGATTCGGTTTTTATCCACACCCAGTTTGTCTGCATTCTGCCAGACAAGGTCTGCAGCGCGTTCTGCGTCGTCATGTGCAGCGGGGAATTGATGCTCGGGTGCCAGTCTGTACTGAACCGCAATCACCCGGCAGTTACCGTAAAATGCCAGCTGGCGGAGCTGCTTATCATGCGTATCAAACCCACCGCTGATAAAACATCCGCCATGATAGTAGATGGCAGCAGGTAATAATTCAGACGCATTGAGAGGTGAAAACACCCGAATGGTAAGGCCCTCAAGAACAAACGTCTCTATCTGGACGCGCGTTTCTGTCTCCCCGGCAAGACCTGCGCTGAGAACATACCCTGCTCGTCGTAGCTCAATTGTCTGGCGACGTGATGAGGGGCGACCTGCTGCGATAAACCCTTGAACCAGCCGTTCAATACCCTTTTCCAGTGCCATGAAAATGCCCTCTAACTGTATGGATATACAGCTTTATAGCCTGGTTTAATTCAAAAGAAAACAAGAATGTTGTTGAGGACAGCAATCTGGAAAGCGCCTCGCAAATGGAAGGTAAACTATTGGCTGGGACTTTAACGCTACTGAGAGAAAGCGTATGTTGCCTTGAAAATAGACAATAATGATATACTGAGGTGATATATGAGTTTACTCGCGGAGCTTAACATGGGCAGAATTCTGATCGATTTGTCGGATGACGTTATTCAACGTCTCGATAACCTCAAACAGTTGCGTAACCAACCTCGTGCCGAATTACTGCGTGAAGCAATTGAGCAGTTTCTCGATCAGCAAAGCTCATCCGTTATCCGTGATGCGCTTGGTCTGTGGGGGAACCAGCAAGAAGACGGATTAGAGTATGAACGCAAGCTGCGTGAGGAGTGGTAGCTATGGAACACATGGCGGTTTTTGATACCAATATCCTGATCGACCTTTTCAACAATCGCGTCGAGGCAGCAAATACAATCGAAAACACAGCATCGCACCGGTCAATCAGTCTAATTACATGGATGGAAGTCATGGTGGGGGCACGCAAACATGGCCACGAAGCGAAAACAGCGACAGTGTTGGGCGCATTTGAGATTATCGATGTAACCCGAGAGATTGCTGAAAGAAGCGTCGTGCTCCGTGAGAAACATGGCATGAAACTGCCGGATGCCATTATTTTAGCGACTGCCCAAAGCAGAAATTGCCCGTTAATAACCCGGAATACCAAAGACTTTCAGGGCATTCCCGGGGTTGTTTCACCGTACCAGCTGTAGGCCGGGCAAGCACGCGCCGCCCGGCACTGTCACAGGGAATTATTCCCCTTCACCCGGGAACAGGAACGGGTTGATCGAGCTCCGGGCAAAGCCCTCCTGCTCCATCTTTGCGTCCAGAATCAGCGAGGCGAGATCGTCGGCCACCGCTTCGACTTTCGGGTCTTTTTCCTGATACAGAATCTTCAGGTAAGTGCCGCAGTCACCGCAGCTTTCGGCTTTCACTGCCGCGTCTTCATTTTCCAGCGACCAGTAGTTGAGATCGCGGGTCTGTTCACAGTTGCTGCACTTCACGCGCACCACATGCCATTCGGTTTCACACAGGTTGCAGTGCAGGTAGCGCAGCCCCTGAGTGGTACCAATCTGCACCATACTGGAGACTGGCATAGAGCCGCATACCGGGCAAAACTGGCGTGCTTCGCCATATTCTGCACGGGCTTTACCGGGGATCAGGCTCGCCATTTGCGCCCAGTACAGTGACAGCGCAGCCCAGATGAATGGGGCTTTATCACTGCTGACCAGCGTAAAATCGGAAGCAAACAGCGCACTCGCCATCTCTTCCAGCTCCTGATCGGAGGCTTTTTCCAGGTTTTCGATAACGGCCAGCGCGGTGCCGCTCATCTCTGGCTTCAGCTCGGCAATCAGCGAATGCAGCAGCTTATGCCAGTGTTTATCGCGCGGCAGTACGTGAATATCCAGCGGTGGTTTGCCTTGCTCACTGGCTTCTTTGATGCGCGCAGTCAGGTCCATTTGCAGTGGGTGGTCGTACAGCACCACTTCCTGCGCGTGGGCAATCAACGCGGCAAAGCGCAAAAAATCGCCCAGCGGGTTGCTCTCTGCCAGCTCGCGCAGACGCTCTGCGCGGCGGTTGTAGAGGTTCTTGAGTCTGGGGAATAACAACGGCGGAATATATTCCGCCGTGCGTTTCTCGCTCGACCCCAGCTCATCTTGCGGGATTATGCGAATACTCATTCAGATGACTTTTCCTGTTTCTGGCGAACTTCACGGTACCAGCGCGGGTGATGTTTCTTCGCCCACGTATTGGTTACCCATCCTTCCACCATCGCGGTAATGGTGCCTTTCACCCAAAGGGCGGCGTAAATATGCACCATGATAACCACAATTAACGCCACTGCGGCAAATGAATGCAGCATCAGCGCAAATCGGATCACCGGGATTGAGAAAGCAGGCGCAAAGTACGGACGCCAGATGATCACGCCGCTGACCAGCAACAGGACCAGGAAGATAATCGCCGCCCAGAATACGCATTTCTGGCCGAAGTTATAACGCCCGGTATCACCCACTTCCTCGTTGACGACAATCTTACGAATATTCTTCGCCCAAAAGATATCATCCCGATTGATTAGGTTATGGTGCCAGTAGCGGAAGAACATGATGATGAACGACGCGAACATGATGACGCCAACAAACGGGTGCAGGATACGCGCCAGCTGTGGTGTCCCCATGATCTGCATCAGCCAGTTGAAGGACGGGAAGAAGAACCCCAGCCCGCTTATCGCCGCCAGCATGAAGCAGAAGGCAGTGACCCAATGGTTGATACGTTCCGGCGCGGTATAGCGCACGATGGTGTCACGTTTTCTCATTTGCGCACCTCGTCTTTCTCTTCATGCAGGTTGTCATCTTCCTCTTCCGCGCGGTTCGGGCCGACACCAACGTAGTGGAAAATGCTCGCTGCGAAGGTAGCAGCAAAACCAACCGCTGCCAGTGGTTTCCAGATGCCTTTCCAGAACTTCACGGTGGCGCTGATTTCCGGGTTTTCCGGCAGGCCGTGATACAGATTCGGCTTGTCGGCGTGGTGCAGCACATACATCACGTGCGTACCGCCAACCCCGGCCGGATCGTACAATCCTGCGTTGTCGTAACCACGGGTTTTCAGCTCGCCTACGCGCTCTGCCGCCAGCGTTTTCATATCCTCTTTCGAACCAAAGTGGATAGCACCAGTCGGGCAGGTCTTCACGCAAGCCGGTTCCTGGCCGACGTTTACACGGTCAACACACAGCGTACATTTGTAGACGCGGTTGTCTTCCGGGTTTAGTCGCGGCACGTTGAACGGACAGCCGGCAATGCAGTAGCCGCAGCCAATACACTGCTCAGACTGGAAGTCGACGATGCCGTTGGCATACTGAATGATAGCCCCTTCTGACGGGCACGCCTTCAGGCAACCCGGATCCGCACAGTGCATACAGCCGTCTTTGCGGATAAGCCATTCCAGTTTGTCGTTCTGCTCCACTTCGGAGAAGCGCATCACCGTCCAGGACTTGGCGGTCAGGTCTGCCGGGTTGTCATAGACCCCGACGTTGTGACCCACTTCGTCACGGATGTCGTTCCACTCTGAACAGGCCACCTGGCAGGCTTTACAGCCGATACAGGTGGTCACGTCGATAAGCTTCGCCACTTCCTGCTGGTGGTCCCGCGCCTGAGGCGCGGGCGTGAAACCGTTAGTCGCGGAACGACGGATAATGTCCTGAGATTGATAAGCCATAAGTCGTCTCCGTTACACCTTTTCCACGTTCACGAGGAAGGCCTTAAACTCCGGCGTCTGCGTGTTCGCATCGCCGACGAATGGCGTCAGAGTGTTCGCAATGAACCCTTTCTTCGCCACGCCCTCATAACCCCAGTGAATTGGAATACCGATGGTATCCACCTGCTGACCGTGAACGTTGAGCGTGCGAATACGCTTGGTCACCACCGCCTTGGCTTTGATATAACCGCGGTTAGAGGAGACTTTCACGGTATCGCCATGAGCAATGCCGAGCTTGTTCGCCAGTTTTTCACCAATCTCCACAAACTGTTCCGGTTGCGCGATGGCGTTAAGCAGCGCGTGCTTGGTCCAGTAGTGGAAATGCTCAGTCAGACGGTAAGTGGTGCCCACGTACGGGAACTTGTCCTTTTTACCCAGCGCTTCAAAATCGCCCTTGAAGATACGGGCTGCCGGGTTAGAGACCACGTTCGGGTGCAGCGGGTTGGTGCCCAGCGGCGTCTCAAACGGCTCGTAGTGTTCCGGGAACGGCCCTTCCGCCATCTTATCGATAGCAAACAGACGTCCCATCCCTTCAGGCTGCATGATAAACGGCCCGACATCGCTGCCAGGTGCAGCAGTGCTGTAGTCCGGAATATCTACACCGCCCCATTTCGCACCGTCCCACTTCAGAAGCTGACGCTTCGGATCCCATGGGTTACCCTGCGGGTCAGCGGAGGCACGGTTATAGAGAATGCGACGGTTCAGCGGCCATGCCCATGCCCAACCCAGCGTATTGCCAAGGCCCGATGGGTCGGCGTTGTCGCGGTTGGCCATCTGGTTGCCTTTCGGCGTCCAGCTACCGGCAAAGATCCAGCAACCACTTGAGGTGGTGCCGTCATCACGCAGGTGCGCGAAGGTGCTGAGCTGATCGCCTTTCTTCGCCAGCACGGTACCGGTGGCCGGGTCGATAACATCCGCCAGCGCTTTACCGTTGCTTTCCATTGCTACTTCTTCCGGCGCTGGGTTTTCCGGCGTCGAGTAGTTCCAGCTCATGTTCAGAACGGGTTCCGGGTTCGCGCCGCCTTCAGCCGCATACATTTTACGCAGGCGTAAGAAGATACCTGCCAGGATCTCGCCGTCGTTCATGGCGATGCCCGGGGCGTCCGCGCCTTTCCAGTGCCACTGCAGCCAGCGTCCGGAGTTAACGATAGAACCGTTCTCTTCCGCGAAGCAGGTCGATGGCAGACGGAACACTTCGGTCTGAATCTTCGATGGATCGACATCGTTCGATTCACCATGGTTCTGCCAGAAGGTCGAGGTTTCGGTATTAAGCGGGTCAATCGTCACCAGGAATTTCAGTTTCGACAGCGACTCAACAACCTTGTTCTTGTTCGGGAACGAGGCAACCGGGTTAAAGCCCTGGCACAGATAGCCGTTCACTTTGCCCTGGTGCATCATCTCGAAATACTGCAGAACGTCGTAACCTTTGTCCCACTTCGGCAGCCAGTCAAAGCCCCAGCTGTTTTCCGCTGTCGCTTTGTCTCCGAAGAAGGCTTTCATCATGGAGACGAAGAACTTCGGATAGTTGCCCCAGTAGTTCACCTGGCCTTCAAGCAGCGGTTTAGGTGTGCTGGCCGTCAGGTAGGTTTGCAGGTCAGGCTGTTTCTCGCTTGGCAGGCTCATATAGCCTGGCAGGCTTTGAGACAGAAGACCCAGGTCGGTCAGACCCTGAATGTTGGAGTGACCGCGCAGGGCGTTCACGCCGCCGCCTGCCATCCCCATGTTGCCGAGCAGCAGCTGAACCATCGCCATGGTACGGATGTTCTGCGCACCGATAGAGTGTTGCGTCCAGCCGAGTGCATACAGGAACGACGCAGTTTTATCTTTCGCGCTGGTTTCGGCGATCAACTCGCAGACTTTCAGGAAGTCCGCTTTCGGCGTACCGCAGATGTTTTCGACAACGTCCGGCGTATAACGGGAAACGTGCTCTTTCAGCAGGTTCCATACGCACCGCGGGTGTTGCAGCGTGGTGTCGCGTTTCGCAAAGCCTTTCTCATCCAGCTCGTAGTTCCAGCTGGTTTTGTCGTATTTGCGTTTTTCGGCGTCGTAACCGCTGAACAGGCCATCTTCGAAGTGGTAATCCTCACGCACGATCAGGCTGGCGTTGGTATAGGCTTCGGTGTATTCGCGGTTATATTTTTCGTTGGTCATCAGGTACAGCAATACGCCTGACAGGAAAGTGATGTCAGTACCTGAACGAATAGGGGTGTAGAAATCCGCCACTGACGCAGTACGCGTAAAGCGGGGATCGATAACAATCAATTTTGCGCCGTTGTGGATTTTGGCTTCCATCGCCCAGCGGAACCCGACAGGGTGCGCTTCAGCGGCGTTACCGCCCATCACCACAATGAGGTTGGCGTTCTTGATGTCGACCCAGTGGTTGGTCATCGCACCGCGACCAAATGTTGGAGCAAGACTTGCTACCGTTGGTCCGTGTCAGACACGCGCCTGGTTGTCGACCGCGAGCATACCGAGTGCACGCGTAAATTTCTGGGTTAAATAACCGGTTTCGTTGCTGGAAGCAGAGGCACACAGCATCCCGGTGGAGAGCCAGCGGTTGACCGTGACGCCGTCGGCGTTCTTCTCAACAAAGTTAGCATCGCGATCTTCTTTAATATGTTTTGCGATGCGGTCAAACGCTTCTTCCCAGCTAATTTGCTGCCATTTGTCGGAGCCAGGCGCGCGATATTCAGGGAATTTGAGGCGGCTTTCAGAGTGGATAAAGTCCACCAGACCGGCCCCTTTCGGGCACAACGCGCCGCGGTTGACCGGATGATCCGGGTCGCCTTCAATATGGAAAATAGACGCTTTGGCGTTTTTAGCACCGTCGCCGAGGCTATACATCAACAGCCCGCAACCGACAGAGCAGTACGTACAGGTATTACGGGTTTCACGGGTGCGCAGCAGTTTGTACTGCCGCGTTTCCGCCAGCGCTACGCCGGGCGCAAAGCCCAGTGCCGCTGCCGTGGTGCCTGCCATACCGCCAGCGCAGATCTTAAAGAACTGCCTTCTGCTGACCTGCATGGGTCACTCCTTGTTTCGACATTGCTTATATATGGTGTTTTGACTTCGCGGCTAAAGAATGACCGCAAAGGAGAAAAATTTGCGTTAATCCCTCAATTCCACGAGGGATATCATAAGAATACCACAATGTCGGTATGCCTGTTCTCATGGCGTTAAAACAAAGTGAACGTATTATCACCTTGCTGATTATAAAGTGTGATACTGATCACGCTGGAAGCTCGACATGTTAAAGCCGTGTAGCGGGTGTCGGGTTGCACCCCTCCGAAATGAGTAGGAGAATGGTTGTTGAAAAGTTGATCCATACTATGCATAAGACCTGCGGTTTATGTTGCAATAGCAGGCTCACCTTCGTGGTTGTTCAGGAATACCGCTGTGTCTAAACAAAACCGTGCTCCTCACTCGTCGTCATTGCCTGCGGGCATTGTGGAATTGTCGGTGCACAGGCCGCCCCACATCACTCACGCCACGCCCGATTTTCTGGCCGAGGAAGTTCCCGTTGCCCTGGTTTACAACGGTATTTCGCATGTGGTGATGATGGCCTCGCCGAAAGATCTCGAGCTGTTCGCCATTGGTTTTTCTCTCTCGGAAGGCATTATTGAACACCCGCAGGAGATCTACGGCATGGACGTGGTTCAGGCCTGCAATGGCCTTGAAGTGCAAATTGAACTCTCGAGCCGCCGCTTTATGGGGCTGAAAGAGCGTCGACGTGCGCTGGCCGGGCGCACCGGTTGCGGTGTCTGCGGCGTTGAGCAACTCAACGATATCGGTAAGCCTGTTACGCCTCTGCCGTTTACTCAGACCTTTAATCTGGCGTATCTCGACCATGCGCTTGAACATCTCAACGACGTTCAGCCCATTGGTCAACTGAGCGGCTGTACACACGCTGCAGCCTGGGTGCTGCCATCAGGTGAGATTGCTGGCGGGCATGAGGATGTGGGTCGCCACGTGGCGCTGGATAAGCTGCTCGGTCGACGTGCGCGTGAAAACGACGTCTGGCAGCAAGGTGCTGCGCTGGTGTCCAGTCGGGCAAGCTACGAGATGGTGCAGAAGTCCGCGATGTGTGGAGTCGAAATTCTATTTGCCGTGTCGGCGGCGACCACGCTGGCAGTGGAAGTGGCCGAGCGCTGTAACCTGACACTGGTAGGGTTCTGCAAGCCGGGAAAAGCGACGATTTATACTCATCCTCAGCGCTTAATTGTTGATCAGTAATTTTGAATGATATTAGCAAATCCTTCCGCTTTTAGTTGTTGGTGATGAGGTCTAGTATTTATCTCATCAAGGCACAACGCCTTACCTAAACAACTTAACGAAAGGGTTTAAATCATGAAAAGCATCAAAACTTTTGTCGCTGTAATCGCTCTGGCTGCTTCTTTCGGTTCTTTCGCAGCACAGACTGTGACCGCAACTGCCTCTACCATTGACGGCGCAGAAGCAAAAATCGCTGCACAGGCTCAGGACGCTGGCGCGTCATCTTACAAAATTACTCAGGCATTCTCTGGTAATCGCGTACACATGACGGCTGAACTGAACAAATAATTCCGCTTTACCGTCGAAAGAGCGCCCCCGGGGCGCTTTTTTTATTGGATCCCCGCCAGGCGCAGCAGCGCCGTCACCACTGCCGCCGCAATGATCACCACAATTAACGGCATTTTGCGCCAGGCCAGAAATACGGCAAACGACACGCCCAGAACGCGAGCCATACCTGCAAAATGTTCCCCTTCATAAAAGGTTGTCGCCAGCGCCACGGAAAAGAGTAAAACCGTTGCCGCGTCAGAAAGCAGCGACTGTGAACGCTCCGACAGTGCCAGCCTGCTGCCGAGCTTTGCGCCACCCAGACGCATCAGATACGTCCCTGCCGATAAGATGGCGATACCCAGAATAAAGAATGTCATGTTTCCCATTATTTTTTCCTCGCCGCCAGGCCCAGTAAAGACAGCAGAACCGGCAAACCGACCGGAGCAAACGGTACGGCAGCCAGCGACAACACTGCGCCGCTGCAGGCACGGATCAGCGTGGTGCGGTTTTTAAAAGCAGGAACCACTAACGCCAGTAAAATGGCCGGGAACACCGCATCCAGCCCGATGGTTTCTGGGTCAGGCAGAAGTTTACCGACCATGGCACCCAGCAGGGCTCCCTGCGGCCAGATAATCGCCACACCTAAACCACATAACCAGTAGGCGGCTTTACGCTGTTCGGGCGTTTTTTGCGACAGGCCGAACACCACGCTTTCATCGTTCATGATGTGACAGCCCAAAAAACTCAAACCACGTTTGCCGACCAGTTCACGTACCGTGACGCCAAACGGCACATGGCGGGCGTTCACCAGCAACCCGGCAGCCGCAGCCGCCAGAGGGTTACCTCCGCTCGCGACAATGCCGATAAACATAAATTCGGACGCACCCGCGAGTACGGTAATGGAAAGCACAAACGGTACCCAGACAGGAAAACCGTAGGCTATCGCCAGCGAGCCGTATGACATCCCGACCACACCAACGGCGAGACAAACCAGGATGATTGCTTTTATCGTGTCGCCTTTGAGGCAAGAGAGATGATGCTTCATACAATTTTAGCCATATCGAACGTGTATCCATTATAATGAACGCAACAGAACAGCTTTTCAAGACGAACGATTCGTTCGATTTATAGAACAAGAGGCCGTTATATGACGCAGCCAATTAGCGTAATCGCCAAAAGTCTGGTGCGAGAACGCCAGCGAACCGGACTTTCACTGGCGGAAATTGCCCGCCGTGCCGGGATCGCTAAATCCACCCTGTCCCAGCTGGAGTCTGGCAATGGCAACCCGAGTCTGGAGACGTTGTGGTCGCTTTGTGTGGCGCTGGATATTCCTTTCGCCCGTTTACTGGAGCCACAACAACCGACCACGCAGGTGATTCGCCGCGGTGAAGGGACCAAAGTGGTCGCCGGGCAGGCTAACTATGAAGCCATTTTACTGGCGGCGTGTCCACCGGGTGCGCGCCGCGATGTTTACCTTCTGATGACTCAACCGGGTGCAGACCGACTCTCTCAGCCGCATCCGCCTGGCTCGGTAGAGCATATTATCGTGACACAGGGGCGGGCACTGGTCGGCCTGATTGACGCGGCGGAAGAGCTGAATGCGGGGGATTACATCTGCTATCCCGCTGATCGTCCGCACATCTTTAAAGCCCTGGAGCCAGACACGTATGCGCTGCTGGTGGCGGAACAGAATTAAATTGCCGAGCAATTCCGTGTTAACCCAATGATAAAAGTAACAATTTCTCCATTACTCAAAAGCAAATAACCTTATAAAAATTACGGCATTGATAATCATTTTCAATATCATTTAATTAACTATAATGAACCAACTGCTTACGCGGCATTAACAGCTGTGCCGCCCGACACTAATGGAGAGGATTATGAGTTATACACTGCCATCCCTGCCGTATGCCTACGACGCACTGGAACCGCATTTCGACAAGCAGACGATGGAAATCCATCACACTAAACACCACCAGACCTATGTGAACAACGCGAATGCGGCGCTGGAAAGCCTGCCAGAGTTCGCTAACCTGTCTGCTGAAGAGCTGATCACCAAACTGGATCAACTGCCAGCGGACAAGAAAACCGTTCTGCGTAACAACGCAGGTGGTCATGCGAACCACAGCCTGTTCTGGAAAGGCCTGAAAACCGGTACTACCCTGCAGGGTGACCTGAAAGCGGCGATCGAGCGTGATTTCGGTTCCGTTGACAACTTCAAAGCGGAATTCGAAAAAGCGGCTGCAACGCGTTTCGGTTCTGGCTGGGCGTGGCTGGTACTGAAAGGTGACAAACTGGCGGTAGTTTCAACGGCCAACCAGGATTCCCCGCTGATGGGTGAAGCCATTTCTGGCGCATCCGGTTTCCCAATCGTGGGCCTGGACGTGTGGGAACACGCTTACTACCTGAAATTCCAGAACCGTCGACCGGACTACATCAAAGCGTTCTGGGACGTTGTTAACTGGGACGAAGCAGCTGCACGTTTTGCTGCTAAAAAATAATCCCTGATATCGGCATTACCCGTTAATTCTTATATGAAGCCTGGTTAATTTCACCAGGCTTTTTTCAAACTTTTTTCCTCGCAACACATCAGATTATTTTTACTTAAATTCTAATTAAGAAAATATCAGCATCTGAGATTTATCTGCATGAATATAATTCGACCTGAAAAATATTCTGGCTGACAGTCGATAACGCTTTAGTTTTCACCTTTTTCAGGTCAATTCTCATGCATGTTAATAAAAAGCTAACAATATGTTTGCAGGTGTTTTTTTATCTGCACTTCACGTTTTGTAATGCCTTCTTGTTTTCGTTTCCTGCACATGCTGAAACAAATCAGAACGTAGAAATCAATACAAAGAGTGGTGAAAATAATATTGCCGGGGTGCTCTCTGGTGCCGGGGCATTATTAAGTCAGGATAATAAAAGTGACGCTATTATAAACTCATTAATTAATAGTGGTTCAGGTAAAGCCACAAATGAAATTCAACAGTGGTTGCAACAATTTGGCACGGCCAGTGTGAATATTGGCCTTGATCAGAACTTCTCGCTGGAGAGTGCGAATCTGGATCTGCTGCTCCCGCTGTATGATGATAAAGGCGGCAATCTATTATTCACACAACTGGGTGGACGACGCGAAGATGACCGTAACCTCTTCAACGTGGGTCTTGGTTATCGTTACTTTGCTGATAGCTGGATGTGGGGGGTTAACGCCTTCTATGACCAGCAAATATCCGGCAATACGCACCAGCGAATGGGTGTCGGCGGCGAACTGGGTTGGGATTTTTTAAAGCTCAGTGCTAACGGTTATAAGCGCCTTTCCGGGTGGAAAACTTCCTCTGAGCATCAGGATTACGAAGAGCGCGTAGCAGACGGTTATGATGTGCGTACAGAGGGGTATTTACCCGTTCATCCTCAGCTTGGTGCAAAACTGGTTTGGGAGCAATATTATGGCGACGATGTTGCATTGTTTGGTGATGACGATGATGACCGCCAAAAAAATCCTTATGCGGTTACTGCTGGAATTAACTA
This sequence comes from Pantoea sp. LS15, assembly GCF_012241585.1. NCBI lineage: Bacteria > Pseudomonadati > Pseudomonadota > Gammaproteobacteria > Enterobacterales > Erwiniaceae > Pantoea > Pantoea sp. LS15. Next base: position 24,111 of record NZ_JAAVXA010000020.1, on the reverse strand, counting down.
TACCCCATTCCCCCTTATTTCATTTGGACTTAACCAAAAAATGGGTAAGGGTGATCAAAATGATACACAAGTTGAACTTAATGTTAACTGGATGCCGGGTGTACCTATTGCAACACAGCTAGACTCCGAAAAAGTTAAAGAGCGTCGTACATTACTCGGCAGTCGAATGGATCTGGTTAATCGTAATAATAATATTGTGCTGGAATACCGAAAGCAGGAGCTTATTTCGCTCTCGCTTCCTGAGCGTATTGAAGGCGTTGAATCAAAAACAGTGCCTGTTACTGTGAGCGTTAAGACGAAATACCCTGTCGATCATATTGTCTGGCAAGACGATAATCTGGTTAGAAATGGCGGGAAAATTAGTGAAAAAAATGGCGCCTGGTTTGTTGTATTACCGCACTATGAACAAAATGGCGCTGAGAAAAATAGGTATGTGGTTTCAGCAACGGCTTATGACAATCGGGGGAATAAATCTGATACCGCGTATATGACCGTGGCAGTGAATGGATTTGATGTCACTCAGGTCACTTCCGATACCACTTCCGAAAATACACATTTGCCAGCCGATGGCGTGAGTACCACGCAAATCATGGTGACGCTCACATCCGGTGGCGGGCAGAAAATTACGGGACTTGCCCGTCATCTGAGCAGCCAGTTACTCCGTGCGTCTGCACGCAAAAAGACCTTCAGTGCAGACCCGGTTAGCGAGAAAATGACAGCGTTCAGGGAACAGTCTGCCGGGGTGTATGTAAGTACGTTCACCAGCGGAAATGTGCCGGGGGATGTGACAATCCAGCCGTTGTACGATACGACGAAGCTGAATAAAACTGTGGTCACTCTTGATGCGATGGACGACTCTCAACATTTTGACCGTCTGGAGGCATCAAAAAACACGGCACTGGCGAACGGTCAGGATGCGATTACGCTGACGGCGCATGTGGTGAATGCGGCGAATGAACCGGTACAAGGTGCGCAGGTTAAATGGCTAGGGGATAACTCGCACGCCGTTTTCTCCGCAGTGCAAAGCCGCAGTGATGCACAAGGTAATGCAACGGTATCGGTCACCAGTCACGATGTCGTTCGCCTGACGGTCAACGCGCAACTGGAAAATGGCCAATCGATGACAGGCTCTGCGCTGCAATTTACCGCGGATGCCGGTTCCGCCGTCGTGACGCATCTTGAAGCGGATAAGACCGTCGCCAAAGCGGATAATCAGGATACGATCACGCTTAACGCGGTGGTGACAGATGCCAACCGGCACCCGCTGGTTAATCAGCCTGTGCAATGGGCGATAAACTCTGCAAATACGTCGGTACATCTCGCGGATAAACAGAGCAACACCAATGAACAAGGGGTTGCGACGATCACCATCGCCTCGGCAAAAGCCGGGCAGGGAGTGGTTTCCGCCACTGCCGGTAATAGCGAGACCGTCACCTCCGACAAACTCACCTTTGTTGCCGATAGCGAAAGCGCGACCCTCGGTGCCCTCACAGCCAGTAAAACCAGCGCGCTGGCGAACGGGCAGGATGCGATCTCCCTTCAAGTCAAAGTGGAAGATGCCAACAAAAACCCAGTGAAGGGTGCGACAGTCGACTGGTCTGCGGGTAGCGCAACCGCCCGCCTTTCCGGGACATCCACTGAAACTAACGCGCTCGGGATAGCGACCATTGAGGTTACTTCAGCAGATATTGAAACGCTTGAAGTGATGGCGACGATGGGCGGACAAACGCAAACCTCTCCTGCACTGAGCTTTATCGTGGATAGCGCAACGGCAGTGGTGAAAACGCTGAATGTCGATAAATCTCAGGCGACAGCCAATAACAACGACCGTATTACGCTAACGGCTGAAGTCGTCGATGCTAACGATCATCCGGTTCCTGCATCAGCGTTGCAGTGGTCCATTGTTCAGGGGCAAGGCACGTTGAGCGCATCGCAGAATGCGACAAATGAATCCGGTATGGGGTCAGTGACACTCACCGCCACGCAGCAAGGAACGGTTGTTGTCTCGGTGAATACTGCGACGGGAACCGCGGTGAATTCGCCTGAGTTGGCTTTTGTTGCTGATACGGCTACTGGCAAGGTTTCGCAGGTGACCACGGATAAAACAACCGCAGTGGCCGATGGTAAAGACAAGGTGACGTATACCGCAACCGTAACGGATGCGAATGGCAATCCGCTTCAGGGAATGGATGTAAACTGGAACGTCACACCTTCTTTCGCGAAACCTTCTTCAACAACGTCCCGGACAGGCGCAGACGGCACCGCATCAGTCACTGTAACAACGCTAAAAGCCGCAGATGTCAGCCTAACCGCGCAGGCTGGAACAGGATCCGCCTGGAATGCGCCAGTGGTGACATTCACTGCCGATAGCACGACAGCACAGATTGGAGACCTTTCTGTAAGCAAAGCGACCGCACTGGCGAACGGCATGGACAGCATTACGTTTACTGGCGCGGTAACGGATACAAACGGTAATCCAGTGAGCGGTGAGACGGCGGTCTGGTCTATGGTGCCAGCGACAGGTGTACTTTCCTCGACAACGAGTGAATCTGATGCCCGGGGAAATGTGTCGGTTACCCTGAAATCAGACCTGGTCGCGGATTATCGTGTGAAAGCGACTGTTAATGGGCATGAAGAAACTTCTGACAGCGTGTCGTTTACCGCTGATACCACAACTGCCGCGATTCGTACTCTGGTTGCGGATAAAACCAGCGATATAGCTGCGGGCAATGACACCGTGACCTTAACGGCAACTGTACTGGACAACAGCAATCATCCGGTACCTGGGGCGACAGTTTTGTGGTCAGGCGATAACCCGAATGGCGTATTCAGTCAAAGCAGCAGTACAACAGACAGCGACGGTAAATCTTCAGTGACCTGGAGCAGCACACTGGCAAAAGAGACACTGATTACGGCAAAGAGCAGTAATAACAGTGAGAAGGCCCTACAGCTTAACGTTGTGCCCGATCTCCAGAGCGCGATTCCGGTTACTGTGGTCGCGGATAAATCCAGCGCTGCGGCTAACAGCACGGATCAAATTACCTTAACCGCAACGGTTAAGGATCGGTATGGCAATGCTGTTCACCAGGCAAATGTGGGCTGGCAGGTGACGCCGGCGGGTGATTATCAATTATCAGCAACGGAGCAGACAGCTGATGACGCAGGTCAGTCAGTTGTCACGTTGTCGAGTGCTGATGTCGTTGCCTGCAGAGCGGTTGCCACGTTCAATGGCGTCAATAAACCTTCAGCGACGTTACGCTATGTGGCTGATGTCGCAACAGAGCACGTGTCACAGATAGTCGCCAGCAAGACGGCGGACATTGTTGCCGGTAAAGATGTCATTACGCTTCAGGCTACCGTGGTGGATGACGATGATCATCCGGTTAGCGATGCCGTTGCGCATTGGGGGACGGATAACGAAAGCGGCCAATTCCAGCCCGCTGATAGCAGTACGACGAATAGCGAAGGTATCGCCGAAATTACATTCACCGCCAGTACAGCGTTGCCGACGAGGATTGGTGCAGGGATTAACCATACGCAAGAGACACTGACGGTAAACTACATCGGTAACACAGAGACCGCGATGTTATCCACTATCAAAGCGGATAAATCGAAAGCGGTAGCGGACAACACTGAGCGTGTTACCTGGTCGACAACGGTCAAAGATGCCAATGGTAATGTCCTGCCGGGGGTAACGGTGAACTGGCGCAGCGATTCTGCCGCCATGACGTTATCAGGCAACAGTAGTGTGACGGATGCGAACGGTATTGCGACGGTAAGTGGCACAACAACAAAAGCGGGTGATGTTGTGATGACGGCGACACTGCTGACGAGGGGGCTGTCGCTTTCCGCGGGTAAAGTGAGTTTCGTTGGTGATGTTAAAACCGCTGGGCTGGTGTCACTGAGCGCAGATAAATCGGTTGCCCTGAGCAACGGCATGGATTCAGCTAAATACACCGTTGTGGTAAAAGACGTTAACCAGAACCTTGTTCCGGATGCGTCGATAAGCTGGCAGACCACGATGAACAATCTATCGGCTGCCAGTACCAAAACTAATGCCTCTGGTATCGCGACCGTTAAGCTCTCGGGTCATGGGGTGGGGATGGCTACTGTTAGCGCCTTGGTTAACAGTTCAACATTGTCTGACAGCAGTGTGAAATTTATCAACATCATAGAAGATACATGGGTGATTAATAGCAACAGTTCGAGCTATTCATCAGCCTCGATTGGTGGCTATCCGTCTCTGGGCTTTGTTACCGTTGCGCCGACCAATGGCCCGACATCCCTGGCGTGGGCACCGAGCGGGTATGCGGCTGTGTCAACGCCGGTGATCCTGACGAATGGTAGCGGCAAGCAGTATTCCGTTAATCTGAAAGGATACCGACAGTCTGACTGCTCTCAGAGGCCATTGAACGCCGCTGTTGGGTGCAATGGTGGTAGCGGTATGCGCGCTAAATTCACTTATGCTCGCACAGATAATCCGGATTTACCTGCCGGACATTACACCGGGTTGGTCCACTTCCTGGGTAAAGACTGGCATACCAGCTATGCCTTTGAATACAGGTTAACGATGGATCTGACAGTGTACTAACGCTAAAAAACTTGCGTAAATACCAGGGAAAAGCGAGTCTGATGGCTCGCTTTTTTGTCTCTGCAGAAAGGAGCAGCAATGCATTACCCGGTGAATGTATTTACAGGCAAGGTAAGGGAATACGACGGTAGCCGCCCGAGCGCCATCGCCAAAGTGCAGGTCGACGGTGAGCTGACGTTAACCGAGCTTGGGCTTGCGGGCGACGAGCAGGCCGAGAAGAAAATCCATGGCGGGCCCGAGCGCGCGCTGTGCCACTATCCGCGCGAGCACTATCAATACTGGATAACCGAATTCCCCGAGCAGGCAGACCTCTTTGTCGCACCAGCCTTTGGCGAGAACCTCTCCACCGAAGGGCTGACGGAGAGAAATGTTTTTATCGGTGATATCTACCGCTGGGGCGATGCCCTGATTCAGGTGACGCAACCGCGCTCACCGTGCTTCAAACTTAACTACCATTTTGGCATCAGCGATATGTCTGCCCAACTGCAAACGGCAGGCAAAACCGGCTGGCTGTATCGCGTGGTGCTGGCAGGGCAGGTCTCTGCGGACGCGTCGCTGGAACTGGCATCACGCCTGAGTGATGTCTCGGTGTACGACGCCTGCGCAATAGCCTGGCATATGCCGTTTGATGACGACCAGTATCATCGCCTTCTGTCGGCGGCGGGGTTATCAACGAGCTGGACAAGAACGATGCAGAAGCGGCGTATAAGTGGGAAGATCGAGGACAATTCGCGGCGATTGTGGGGGAAATAGCGGTTTCCGCAAAAACGAGAGTGCCCGCCTGAATCAAGAGGACACCGCCTTTATGGCGCTGTCCTCGCTAATCATGAACTTGATACCTGGCCCACAAAAATAACGTCAGCCTGCCGAAAAAACTTGAGAATTTTCTCCGCTCAAATATTGTGTCTTCAAATTGGTTTAAACCAGATTGCGAGACATGAAAGAAAAAAACTATGTTGATCTCCTGAGGGACCGCTTCGAAAGTTGGCTAGCGGCTAATGATTTTCCGCCGGGCTCCAGACTTCCCTCCGAGCGCGAATTGTGCGAATTGCTTGATGCGAAACGCATGACCTTAAGGCAGGTTTTAATTGAGCTTGAGGTCGCGGCGCGCATTTTCCGCAAGAACCGCAGCGGGTGGTTCATCTCTCCCCGTCGATTCATCTACAACCCAAAATCGCTCTCCAGTTTTAATGCGGAGGCGCGTGCACAGGGACGAAAACCTTCCTGGGGTTATTTGACCAAAGACGTTGTCGATACTGTACCTCGTCATATTGAGAAAGCTTTTTCTTCTTCCGGGGCTCCCTGCCTGATTACCGGCTGGTGCGGACTGGATGATCATAAAGTTTTTTACCATGAGTCCTGGATTGATACCGAAATCGCCCCGGGCTTTATGGCAAAGCTGGAAAATCACGCTTTTTCTAAAGTCTGGGAAGAACATTTTGGGCTTGCCTTAACCATCAAAGAGATGATTTTCAAACCCGTCAATATGCCTGAGCTTGCCTGCAAAGAGTTGGGCGTAGCACCCAATACGTACGGTATTTTGGTAGAGAAGCATCGTGCCACCTCTGAAAAAAAAGTGGTTCAGGTGGATCTGGAGTACTGGAGACTTGAATCCGTCGAACTGGTTATTCGTGATGAGTGAGAAAAATTATGGAAAACGTTATCAGAGAAAAACTCGCTGAGCGTGCAAAAAACATCCGTCTTTATTTGCATGCCTATGCCTTTCATTTAAATATGCGTTACGAGAGAATTCTTCCTGAAGATTTACTGGATATTGCACATCAGAATCATTTATCGGGTGTGAAAGTGCATGTTGAAGACGGTGAATCCTTTTCACTGAGAAATATGCGGCCAGAGCAGCTGCTCTCTTTTAAAAAGAAAGCCGAACAATACGGGCTGGATATTCATATTGAGACCAGCGCGTCAGATAAAAAGACACTGGATGAGGCTATTGCTATTGCGCAGGCCACAGGTGCTACCTCTGTCAGATTTTATCCACGTTATGAAGGGCATTTAAATTCAGTACTGGAAAAAATCGCGCAGGATATCGCTTATCTGGCGCAGTTTGATAATAGCGGTATCCAGTTTACGATTGAACAGCATGAAGATCTCAAAGGACATGAACTGGTTACGCTGGTAAAAAACAGTGGTATGAAGAACCTCTCAATACTCTTTGACTTTGGCAATATGATTAATGCGAACGAAGAGCCAATGGCTGCGTTACGGACTATGTCGCCTTACATCACTCAGGTTCATATCAAGGATGCCAGAGTGATAAAAGAGGGTAAAGGATGGGCGCATGAAGCCTGCCGTACAGGGCTCGGTGATCTCCCTGTAGAGAAGATGTTGCGAGAACTTTTATTGTTGGGTGACGACCAGGCCCAGGTCACTTCTTTTGGTCTTGAAGAAGAGGTTGATTATTACGCGCCAGCATTTCGTTTTGATGATGAAGGAGATAACCCGTGGATACCGTGGCGTGACGCAAGTTTTACACCACTTCCTGATAATGAACTGGTTGATGCTCGTCTGGCACAGGAAAAAGAGTATGCTATTTCTCAAATTGAATTAATTCGTAATTTGTGCGCTAAGTTTATAAATATAAAACAACCTGCTTAATTAATTTAACAGTGTCTTATGGCTTCCTTTTTCAGGGATGGCCTGGATTCTTATATATTACAGAACGGTTTTCTCTCAAAATTGTAGTGAGGGTGTCGAATATGTTCATGAATAAATGGGCTCGTCTGTGCTTTTTGGTATTAGGTGGTGGGACGATATTTAAGCTTTCCAGCATGAAGGATGTTTTTTATGTACCAATGCAAAGTGACTGGGGGCTGACAAACACACAAATAGGGCTCAGTTTTACGGTATATACGATTGTACAAACCACGGGGCTTTTTCTCTCTCTATATATTGCCGACCGCTATTCTAAGAAGATCCTTCTGCCCTTCGGGTTAATTGGTGTCGGGCTGTGTGGTCTCTATTTATCCACGCTACCGTCTTTCACTGGCTATCTCATTTGCTTTGCGGCGATGGCCTTCTTTGCTGATGTCGTTTACTGGCCAGTATTATTAAAAGCCGTTCGCCTGTTAGGAACAAAAGAAGAACAGGGGCGGTTGTTCGGGCTTCTGGAAGCAGGACGTGGTGTGGTGGACGTTATTGTGGCTTCTGGCGCGCTGTTTGTCTTTGTTCACTTTGGTGAAGGGAAAGCGGGGATGCAGGCTGGTTTGCTCTACTACACGATTATCACCCTGATGGCCGGCGTTATCACCTACTTCATCGTTGATGATGATCATGTCAAAAATGCGGAAGGAAGCAGCGCAAACATTGAAACCCTGAAAGGGATTAAGCATGTACTGACCTGCCCGAACGTCTGGTTAGCGTCATTTGGTATCTTCTTTGTGTATGCAGCTTACTGTGGTTTGACCTATTTCATCCCGTTCCTGAAAGACATCTACATGCTCCCGGTTGCGCTGGTAGGGGCGTACGGGATCATTAATCAGTATGCCCTCAAAATGGTGGGTGGGCCGGTGGGCGGTTTCCTGGCAGATAAAGTGGCTAAGTCTCCCACGGTCTACCTGAAATGGACGTTCTTGATTTCTGCCGTTGCGATGATGTTGTTTATGCAACTCCCTCATCAGTCGATGAACGTTTACATCGGGATGGTTGCAACATTAGGGTTTGGTGCCATCATCTTCTCGCAGCGCGCCATCTTCTTTGCCCCGATGGATGAAATTGGAACCCCACGGCAGTATGCCGGTTCGGCAATGGCATTTGGTTGTATTATCGGCTATATGCCCGCGATGTTTGCGTACACACTCTATGGCTGGATTCTGGATAACTTTAAAGGGATCACCGGATACAACTATGTCTTCAGCGTGATGATTGCTTTCAGTCTTTCAGGATTTGTTTGCTCGACATTACTGGTGAAACGCATCAAAAAACAGAAAGTTATGTCAGTCAGTGAGGCGGCATAAGATCATGAACAGCGTCCCCCGATGCAACATCGGGGGACGTGGGGTCAGGAACGTTTATACAGTGGCAGCCACAGGGTTAACCGCAATCCGCCCAGTGGGCTGTCGTCGGCTTTCACCCAACCGCGGTGCTGCTGCATAGCGGTTTCAACAATCGCCAGACCTAGCCCCGTGCCGCCAGATTCGCGGTCACGCGCCTCGTCGGTACGGTAGAACGGTCGGAAAATCTGCTCGCGGTCTTCCGGACTCACACCAGGGCCATCGTCATCCACGATGACGGTGATCCCGTCTTTATCCACCGAGAAGGCGACCTCAATTTTCGTATGCGAGTAGCGCAGGGCGTTACGTACGATGTTCTCCAGCGCGCTTTCCAGCGTGTTGGGGTTACCATACAGCGGCCATGGCCCCGGCGGGAAGTTGACGGTGAACGATTTGCCCATCTGTTCTGCTTCAAAGGCCGCGTTGTCTAACACTTCATGCCACAGATGATTGGCTTTCACCGTCTCGCTGACCAGCGCGTTTTTCTGCTGATTGCGCGACATCACCAGCAGATCGTTGATCATGCTGTCCAGACGATGCGCTTCCGTTTCAATACGTTCCAGCTCTTTGCTCTCACCACTGCGACGACGGAGCAGGGCGGTGCCAAGCTGTAGCCGTGTTAGCGGGGTACGCAGTTCGTGCGAGATATCCGAAAGCAGCCGTTGCTGCGCCGTCATCATACGCTCCAGCGCGCTCACCATCTGGTTGAAACTGGCGCCTGCGGCAAGGAACTCTTGTGGTCCGGATTCCAGCTCAGGATGCTGTCTCAGGTTGCCCTGCGCCACTTCATCGGCGGCATTTTTCAACTTACGCGCCGGTTTTGCCAGACTCCACGCCAGCCATAACAGCAGCGGCGAGCTGACCAGCATTGTGACAATCAGCAACAGGAGAGGACGGTCAAACAGCAGGTTGATAAAATCAGACTGGGAATTACTCGCCGGACGGATCAAGTAGAGCTGATAATTATCCTCCCCGTCCCTGACAGAGAAAGGCCCCACCATCTCAACGCGGCCATATTTCTTCTTCTGGGGGTGATCGGCGTTATCAGCCTGACCGATAAAGTTACGGATAATCTGCATTTCATTGCGATCGGCACCAATCACTCGGCCTTCACTGGTGACCAGCAGCAGGCGCTGCCCGGGTGGTGCCCACTTGTCGATAGCGCGAAACAGCCTGCGCCACCACATCAAATCGTTTGGCGGGTCATTTGCCAGCTCGGCTTCGACGTGCTGCTCGATCATCACGCCCTGACGTTGCTCGCTGTCGAGAAGCTCCGTCATCTGGCGTGAGTCGAGTTTTGGCAACATCAGTACGAGCATTAAAACCAGTGCCAGCGTCAGCCAGAAGATGGCGAAGATGCGGGCGGTTAAGCTTCCTATCATGAAGCGGAGACCATCAGATAACCGCGACCACGCAGGGTTTTAAACCATGGATGACCGTCTTTACGCTCCGGCAGCTTACGGCGCAGGTTAGAGATGTGCATGTCGATGGCGCGGTCAAACGGAGTGAGACGTTTGCCCAGCACTTCCTGGCTCAGATGTTCACGCGATACCACCTGGCCGAGATGTTGCGCCAGCAGATAAAGCAGGGTGAACTCCGTGCCAGTCAATTCCAGCGCCTGGCCGTCGAAGCTGGCTTCCTGGCGGCCCGGGTTCAGGCTCAGGGAGTCCACTTCCAGCGTCGGCGAGCTGTTATCGGTATTCTGCTGCTGCTCGCTCCAGTGGGAACGACGCAGAATAGCGCGAATACGGGCAACCAGTTCACGGTCGTTGAACGGTTTCGGTAAATAGTCATCCGCACCCAGCTCAAGGCCGAGTACACGGTCAAGTTCACTGCCGCGTGCGGTCAGCATAATGACGGGTGTCTGGTGTGTCTGGCGAAGCTCTTTCAGCGTATCAATGCCGTTTTTCTTCGGCATCATGACGTCGAGCAAAAGTAAATCGATGCTGTCGTCAAGGAGACTCAGCGCCTGCTCGCCATCATGGGCAACCAGAACGTTGAAACCTTCCATGTCGAGCAACTCCTTTAAAAGGGATGTGAGCTCTCGGTCATCATCAACTAACAGGATTTTATTCATTGTTTAAATACCTCCGAGGCAGAAATTACGACATCAAGGCTGTCTAATCCATGACTTTACGTTGTTTTACACCCCCTGACGCATGTTTGCAGCCTGAATCGTAGACTGTCTCTCGTTGAATCGCGACACGAAAGATTTTGGGAGCAAGTGATGCGCAAAGTTACCGCTGCCGTCATGGCCTCAACGCTGGCGTTCAGTGCGTTTAGCCAGGCTGCTGTAGCTATCATCAGCGATAACGGTTCCTCACAAGAGGACACAACGCAGCACAGTAGCCAAAGCCATATGTTTGACGGCATAAGTTTAACCGAACATCAGCGTCAACAGATGCGAGATCTGATGCAGAGGGCAAGGCATGACCAGCCCCCTGTTAATGTTAGCGAAATGGAGACAATGCATCGCCTTGTCACCGCAGAAAATTTTGACGAAAGCGCTGTACGCGCTCAGGCCGAGAAAATGGCACAGGAACAGGTTGCCCGCCAGGTAGAGATGGCGAAGGTCCGCAACCAAATGTTCCACCTGCTAACGCCCGAGCAGCAAGCGGTTTTGAACACCAAACATCAGCAGCGTATGGACCAGTTGCGTGAGGTTGCACGGATGCAGCGAAACTCGGAAACGACGTTTTTCAGTAGCAATAGCAGTACCCGTAGTAACCAGTAAACCCTGTTTTCCTTGCCATAGACACCATCCCTGTCTTCCCCCACATGATGTGGGGGTTTTTTTTGCCTTCATTCTAATTTGTTAACCGTTTATTCATCCTTTGACTCCTCACGCTTCCGTTATACTAGCGGCATGACATGACAGGAGTGTTTATGAATCAATCCTATGGAAGGCTGGTAAGCCGGGCCGCCATTGCGGCAACCGTCATGGCGTCTAGCCTGCTACTGATCAAAATCTTTGCCTGGTGGTATACCGGTTCGGTCAGTATTCTGGCGGCGCTGGTAGACTCATTGATGGATATTGCAGCCTCACTGACCAACCTGCTGGTGGTGCGTTACTCACTGCAACCGGCGGATGAAGAGCACACATTTGGGCACGGCAAAGCGGAGTCGCTGGCCGCGCTGGCGCAAAGTATGTTCATTTCCGGGTCTGCACTGTTCCTGTTTTTAACCGGCATTCAGCATCTTGTCTCACCGTCACCGATGAACGATCCCGGTGTGGGCGTGATTGTGACGATCGTTGCACTTATAAGCACACTTGTTCTGGTAACGTTCCAGCGCTGGGTCGTACGCAAAACGCAAAGTCAGGCGGTACGGGCGGATATGCTTCATTATCAATCTGATGTTATGATGAATGGGGCTATTCTTATTGCACTCGGCCTGGCCTGGTATGGCTGGCATCGGGCCGATGCGTTGTTCGCGTTAGGGATTGGTATCTATATTTTATATAGTGCCTTACGGATGGGGTATGAAGCGGTGCAATCGCTGCTTGATCGCGCCCTCCCTGACTCAGAACGTAATGAAATTTTTACTATTGTGACCTCCTGGCCTGGTGTCAGTGGTGCGCACGATCTTCGAACGCGGCAGTCAGGGCCGACCCGCTTTATTCAGATTCACATTGAAATGGAAGACAACCTGCCACTGGTTCAGGCTCACGTTATTGCTGAGCAGGTCGAGCAGGCGATTTTGCAGCGTTTTCCTGGTTCAGACGTCATTATTCACCAGGATCCCTGCTCGGTTGTACCTGGACATGTTGGGTTTTCGTAATTCGTTGTAAAAAAGTGAGCCAGGCCAGCATTTTGTGTATAAATTACCGCCATTTGGTCTGACCTGAATCAATTCAGCTGGAAGTGATTGATATACTATTTGCAGTATTCGTTGGTCGATAAGTTTCTTCCGGCAACAGATTTCAATTTTGCATTCCTAAGTTCAGAGGTAGTCATGATTAAGAAAATCGGTGTGTTGACAAGCGGCGGTGATGCGCCGGGCATGAACGCGGCAATTCGTGGGGTTGTCCGTGCAGCGCTGACGGAAGGTCTGGAAGTTTTTGGTATCTATGATGGTTACCTGGGTCTGTACGAAGACCGTATGGTTCAGCTCGACCGTTACAGCGTGTCTGACATGATCAACCGTGGCGGTACCTTCCTTGGGTCTGCACGCTTCCCGGAATTCCGTGATGAACACGTCCGTGAAGTGGCTATCGAGAACATGAAAAAACGTGGCCTGGATGCCCTGGTGGTTATCGGTGGTGACGGCTCTTATATGGGTGCAAAACGTCTGACTGAAATGGGCTTCCCGTGCATCGGTCTGCCAGGCACTATCGACAACGACATCAAAGGCACTGACTACACCATCGGTTACTTCACCGCGCTGGGTACCGTTGTGGAAGCGATTGACCGTCTGCGTGACACCTCTTCTTCTCACCAGCGTATCTCCATCGTTGAAGTGATGGGTCGTTACTGTGGTGACCTGACCCTGGCTGCCGCGATTGCGGGTGGTTGTGAGTTCGTGGTTGTGCCGGAAGTGGAATTCAGCCGTGAAGATCTGGTGGCTGAAATCAAAGCAGGTATCGCGAAAGGTAAAAAACACGCGATTGTTGCCATCACCGAGCACATCTGTGATGTTGACGAGCTGGCGAAGTACATCGAAACCGAAACCAAACGTGAAACCCGTGCAACCGTACTGGGACACATCCAGCGTGGCGGTTCCCCTGGACCGTACGACCGTATTCTGGCGTCCCGTATGGGGGCATACGCTATTGAACTGCTGCTGCAGGGTCACGGCGGCCGCTGCGTCGGTATTCAGAACGAGCAGCTGGTGCACCATGACATCATTGACGCCATTGAAAACATGAAACGTCCATTCAAAGGTGACTGGCTGGACTGCGCGAAAAAACTGTACTGATCCCTCAAGCCCTCTCCGTTGCGGAGAGGGCTTTTATTCCTCTACGTTATAGCCAATCTTTTTTTATTCTTTAATCATCGCATCTCTTTCTGGCACGCTGCATTCATCAAAACACTACACACGAGAGCTGGGCGATGAATAAATGGGGCGTGGGTTTAACATTATTGCTGGCATCGACCAGCGTTCTGGCTAAGGACATCCAGTTACTGAACGTGTCATACGACCCGACGCGTGAACTTTACGAGCAGTACAACAAAGCGTTTGCTGCACACTGGAAGCAGCAAACCGGTGACAACGTTGTGGTTCGTCAGTCTCACGGTGGTTCCGGCAAGCAGGCGACGTCTGTGATCAACGGTATTGAAGCCGATGTGGTCACTCTGGCACTGGCCTACGATGTCGACGCCATCGCCGAACGTGGTCGTATAGATAAAAACTGGATCAAACGCCTGCCGGATAACTCCGCGCCTTACACCTCGACCATTGTTTTCCTGGTGCGTAAAGGCAACCCAAAACAAATCCATGACTGGAATGATCTGATTAAACCCGGTGTGTCAGTCATCACACCTAACCCAAAAAGCTCTGGCGGCGCTCGCTGGAACTACCTGGGGGCGTGGGGTTACGCGCTGCACCACAACAACGGTGACCAGGCCAAAGCTCAGGAATTCGTGAAAGCGCTGTATAAAAACGTTGAGGTGCTGGACTCCGGCGCGCGTGGCGCAACCAACACTTTCGTCGAGCGTGGTATTGGTGATGTGCTGATCGCATGGGAAAACGAAGCCCTGCTGGCCACCAACGAACTGGGTAAAGACAAATTCGAGATTGTGACCCCTAGCGAATCTATCCTCGCGGAACCAACTGTTTCTGTGGTCGACAAAGTGGTAGAGAAGAAAGAGACCAAAGCAGTGGCGGAAGCCTACCTGAAGTATCTCTACTCGCCAGAAGGCCAGGAAATTGCGGCGAAAAACTTCTATCGTCCTCGTGACCCGGCGGTTGCGAAGAAATACGAGAATGTATTCCCGAAACTGAAGCTCTTCACCATTGATGACGAGTTTGGTGGCTGGACCAAAGCCCAGAAAGATCACTTCTCTAACGGCGGTACCTTCGACCAGATCAGCAAACGCTAAGTATTTCGCAAAGAACGACACGGTGACCCGGTGTGAGAAATCCACCGGGTTTTTTATTTGGTCATCATTTTGCGTTACTCTTTCACTTCAAATGGATACGGGGAACGCGCTGTGAAAAAAATTATCTTATTGATCCTGATTGTCATCGCCCTTGCCGCTGGCGGCTGGTACTGGATGAAAGCGGGTAATCCGGATGCGCTGCGACATATCGTTCTCGACCAGTGTGTGCCGAATCAGATCCAGAACCGTAACCCGGCGCCGTGTGCGCAGGTGAAAACAGATGCAGGTTATGTGGTGTTTAAAGACCGCAATGGACCGCTGCAGTATCTGCTGATGCCAACCTACCGTATCAACGGCACAGAAAGTCCGCTTTTGACCGAGCCTCACACGCCGAACTTTTTCTGGCTGGCGTGGCAGTCACGCAGTTTTATGACGCTAAAGCGTGGAACCGAGGTGCCTGACAGCGCCATTTCACTGACGATTAACTCCCCGACAGGCCGTACGCAGAACCATTTTCATATTCATATCTCCTGCCTGCGCCCGGACGTGCGTGAGAAGCTAAACGCGGCTCAGGGAGAAATTAGCACCCAGTGGCTGCCTCTGCCGGGTGGGCTGGAAGGGCATGAGTATCTTGCCCGTCGGGTAACGGAGAATGAGCTGGTGCAGCGCAGTCCGTTTATGATGTTGGCTGAAGAGCTGCCGGAAGCACGCGACCATATGGGACGCTTTGCGCTGGCGATGGCGCAGCAGTCAGATGGCTCTTTTGTTTTACTGGCAACGGAACGTAACCTTCTGACCCTTAATCGCGCGTCGGCTGAGGAATTGCAGGATCATCAATGCACTATCCTGAAGTGACCCCACCATAAATCGCGTTTACTCCGGCTGCCTGTCACCGTAGACTTGCTGAAAAAATCTACAGGAGACAGGTATGTCGCTCTGGTTAGCTCATCCTCTACTGCTGCCCTCACTGATTGTTGGCGTCACTATCGTGCTGTGGGCGACGTCGCTATTACCGGAATTTATCACCGCACTGTTGTTCTTCACGGCGGCAATGACCGCCAGAATCGCCCCGCCGGAGGTGATCTTCGGCGGTTTTGCCTCGTCGGCGTTCTGGCTGGTGTTTAGCGGTTTTGTGCTCGGCGTGGCGATCCGAAAAACCGGTCTGGCGGACAGGGCCGCGCGGGCGCTCTCGGCAAAGCTCACCGATTCCTGGGTGTTGATGGTGGCGAGCGTGGTACTGCTGAGCTATGCGCTGGCGTTTGTGATGCCGTCGAATATGGGGCGTATTGCGCTCCTGATGCCTATCGTTGCTGCGATGGCGAAAAGGGCGAGTATCGCAGACGGTTCGCGGGCGTGGTTTGGCCTGGCGCTGGCTGTGGGGTTCGGTACTTTCCAGCTCTCGGCAACTATTTTGCCTGCAAACGTCCCTAACCTGGTGATGAGCGGTGCGGCGGAAGGTTCGTACGGCATCCACCTGAGTTACGTCCCGTATCTGCTGCTGCACACCCCCGTACTGGGCATTCTCAAAGGTCTGATTCTGATTGGCCTGATCTGCTGGCTCTTTCCCGGTAATCCAAAACCACCGAAGGATCAGGCACCGTCTGAACCGATGGGGCGGGATGAAAAGCGTCTCGCCTGGCTGCTGGCGGTGGTGCTGGGAATGTGGGTGACAGAGAGCTGGCATGGTGTGGGGCCCGCGTGGACGGGGCTGGCGGCCTCGGTCATCGTCATTCTACCGCGCATTGGTTTTATCACCGGAGAAGAGTTTTCTGCCGGGGTGAATATGCGTACCTGTATTTATGTCGCGGGTATACTTGGTCTGGCGATTGTGGTGACGCAGACCGGGATTGGCGCAGCCGTGGGTGAAGCTTTGCTACGGATAATGCCGCTGGACGCTGATAACCCCTTCACCAGTTTCCTGGCGCTGACGGGGATCACCACGGCGCTCAACTTCATTATGACTGCCAACGGTGTTCCTGCGCTGTATACCACGCTGGCACAGAGTTTTTCCGACGCGACGGGTTTCCCGCTGCTGTCGGTGATCATGATCCAGGTGCTGGGTTATTCCACACCGCTGCTGCCGTATCAAGCGTCGCCAATTGTGGTCGCAATGGGGCTCGGGAAGGTGCCTGCAAAGGCGGGGATGGTACTCTGTCTGGCGCTGGCGATAGCGACCTATCTGGTGCTGTTGCCGCTGGATTACTTGTGGTTTAGCGTATTGGGTCGTTTGTAGCGGAGTAGGGCGGGTAAGCGCAAGCGCCACCCGCCACAACAGCATTATGCCTGTTTAGCCGCTTCTGCTGCTTTAACGATCACCGCGAAAGCGTCAGCTTTCAGGGATGCACCGCCAACCAGTGCGCCATCGATGTCTGGCTGGGTGAACAGCTCAGCAGCGTTGGAGGCGTTTACGGAACCGCCGTACTGGATAATCACTTGCTCAGCCACTTTCGCATCAGCTTTAGCAATGTGATCACGGATGAACTTGTGAACTGCCTGAGCCTGCGCAGGGGTTGCTGATTTGCCGGTACCGATCGCCCAGACTGGCTCGTAAGCAATGACCGCGCCTTCGAATGCTGCCGCACCCTGAGTTTTCAGAACTGCGTCGATCTGGCGAGCACACACTTCTTCCGTTTTGCCAGCTTCGTTTTCAGCTTCGGTTTCACCGATGCACAGAACTGGGATCAGACCCTGCTCTTTCAGCACAGCGAATTTCTTCGCGATGAACTCGTCGGATTCTTTGTGATAGGTACGACGCTCAGAGTGGCCGATGATGATGTATTTCGCGCCGATATCTTTCAGCATTTCAGCGGAGGTTTCACCGGTGAACGCGCCAGACAGGTTAACGTCAACGTTCTGTGCACCCAGAATGATGTGGCTGCCGTCAGCGGCGTGTTTAGCCAGATCCAGGTACATATCCGGCGGAGCGATAGCAACCGCACAGCCCGTCACGCCAGCCAGCTCTTTACGCAGGTTCGCAACCAGTTCGTTTACCATGTGGCGGCTGCCGTTCAGTTTCCAGTTACCCATCACTAAAGGATGTCGCATTTCAATTCTCCACGCTAAATAAGCGAATTAAGGAATATGGCCACCCTGTCGGGCAGCATGGTCTGTGAATCAGTATAGAGATTTTCCCTCGAAAGGCTTTGCTTTTTGTCATTAATTCGCCCCGCCGAGAGTGTCAGATAGTGCCAGCTTAATCGGTTCAACTGCGAAGGTCAGTCCTTTTTCGCCGTTGTCTGCGACAACATAGCGAATCGCACCTTCGGTATCGGCGTAGTAACGCTTGTTTTTACCGGCGGTGAGGAGTTTTTGTAGCTTTTGCTGGCTTTGCTTTTTCGTCAGTGCCGGGGTAAAGGCCTGCAACACCGCACTCATATACTCAAGCGCCTTCGCCTTCGCGGCTTTCTGCTCTGGCCCCTGAATCGGCAGCCAGGTGATTTGCATACTTTTGATTTTTAGCGTGCCGCGTTCCAGCGCCGTTGAAGCATACAAGTTTTCGTTAATCTTGCTTGCCGCACGGGTCAGTGTAGGCGTATCACGAGAGCTATCAATGGCACGAAATTCATCCAGCGGCAGCGTTGGGTTGGTCTGGTTGAAGGTTTCACGAAACTGGCTGATGGACTGATCAAAAGACGGTGCACCGGCCAGAAGATATGGTGCCGTTGTCGGGGCGGTGGTTTCGGCAGCGTGCAGGGGAAAGCCCGCGCTGAGCAGCGCTAAACACAGGAAAAGAGAACGTGCCGAACTTTTCATCAACATTGCCCCTGGCCGTAAGTGCTCATGATTAAAACGATATCTGGTCGGCTTGTCAAAAGGTCACAACTCCAGGGTAAAATGCGCGCTATACGATAATAAGGAACCTTACATGACCATACAGCAGTGGTTGTTTTCATTCAAAGGGCGTATTGGACGCCGTGATTTCTGGATCTGGATGGTGACATGGGTCGTCGCCATGCTGGTTCTGTTTTTTGTTGCTTACAACGCATGGCTGAGTACGCAAACGGCGGCATTTGCGCTGGTCTGTCTGCTATGGCCAACAGCGGCCGTGGTGGTAAAACGTCTGCACGATCGCGGGCGTTCCGGTGCGTGGGCATTTCTGATTATTCTGGCGTGGATGCTGGTGGCAGGGAACTGGGCGATGCTTCCGTCCATTCTTCCCTGGGTCGTCGGCAGGCTACTGCCGTCAGTCATCTTCGTGATGATGATTGTCGATCTGGGTGCGTTTATTGGCACCCAGAGCGAAAACAAATACGGTAAAGACACCCTTGAGGTGAAATTCCGCTGATCACCAGTAGTGTTCAGCGGTCATATGGCCCGGTCGGCGGCGAAGATGTTTCGTCATCTGCCGGGTATCTTTCAGAAGTTGTTGCGTGTCACGAACCATCTGCGGGTTTCCACACAGCATGACGTGGCTGGTTTCCGCCGTCATCGGCAAACCCACTGCTTTTTCCAGGACTCCACTCTCAATTAATGCCGGCACACGACCCGTCAGCGCACCTTCTGCCGTTTCACGACTGACCACCGTTTGAATTTTGAGCTTACCGCCATACTTCTGTTCCAGCTCGCGCATTTGCGGCAAATAGCTTAAGTCTGCAGCGTAGCGTACGGCATGAACCAACACGATGTTTTTAAAGCGTTCAAGGTCTTTGCCATATTGCAAAATGGAGAGATAAGGGCCGATGGCCGTGCCGGTTGCCAGCATCCATAGCGTGTCACAGTCAGGAATTTCGTCGAGCACAAAGAAGCCGGCAGCGTCACTCACAATTTGCACATCATCACCGGGCTTTAGAGCGGCGAGGCGCGGGCTGAGTTTGCCGTCCGGAACGGTAACCAGATAGAACTCGAGATCCGGGTTATCTGGCGCGTTAACGTAAGAGTAGGCGCGCTGTACGCGTTCACCGTCGACATCCAGCCCCAGCTTCGCAAATTGCCCGGCCGTAAACGGGTGAACGGGAGCATGCAGGGTGAGACTAAATAGCGTATCGGTCCAGAACTGTATCTTTGTGACTTTACCTGTTACCCAGTCCGCCATGATCTTCTCCTGTGCTGTTTCTCTGTTCTATCTTCCTGTCTTGTCGTGAAGATTTCCAGCCCATTTGGGCCGGAAAGCTCTATCGATCAAACGGTTTTACAGAATGTGCGTCTGTACATCCGGGTCTTTACGGTCGAGATAGTGGATAGACTGAATGCGACGAATGGTGCGTGATTTACCGCGGATCAGCAGCGTTTCAGTGGTTGCCATGTTGCCCTTGCGGGTAATGCCGTCCAGCAGATCACCTTTCGTGATGCCGGTTGCCGAGAAGATAACATTATCGCTGCGGGCCATTTCGTCCAGAGTGAGAACTTTATGGGCTTCGATGCCCATCGCTTCGCAGCGTGCCAGCTCCTCTTCGCCAATCCGACGGTTCTCTTCGCTATCGCCTTTGACATCATGACGTGGCAGCAGGCGTGCCTGCATGTCGCCGTCCAGGGCGCGGATCACAGCTGCGGATACGACTCCTTCTGGCGCGCCACCAATGCCATAAAGCACATCGACTTCGCTATCCGGCATGCAGGTCAGAATCGAGGCGGCAACGTCGCCATCCGGAATGGCAAACACGCGCACACCGAGTTTTTGCATCTGCACAATCGTGGCATCGTGGCGCGGTTTCGCCAGAATGGTGACGGTCAGCTCGCTGAGCGGTTTACCCAATGCTTTGGCGATATTATGCAGGTTCTCTTCCAGCGGCAGGCTGAGGTCGATAGCGCCTTTGGCACCCGGGCCGACAATCAGTTTTTCCATGTACATATCTGGCGCGTTGAGGAAGCAGCCTTTGTCGCCCACTGCCAGCACCGCCAGGGCGTTGGCCTGACCCATCGCCGTCATGCGTGTGCCTTCGATCGGGTCGACGGCGATATCCACCGCATCGCCTTTTCCGGTGCCGACTTTCTCACCAATATAGAGCATTGGCGCTTCGTCGATCTCGCCTTCGCCGATCACGATGGTGCCGTCGATGTTGACCTGATTAAGGACGATGCGCATGGCATGGACAGCCGCACCGTCTGCGGTATTTTTGTCGCCACGACCCAGCCATTTATAGCCTGCGAGGGCGGCCGCTTCGGTGACGCGGGAAAACTCGATAGCAAGTTCACGTTTCATGAGGTACTCGTGCAATCAAAAGGAATTGCACGAAGTTTATCACAGAGTGGGGAGACGAGTTCCCTCTCCCCTTTGGGGAGAGGGTTAGGGTGAGGGGAATTACTCTTCGTGATCTTCCCACGCCAGGGCGCGTTTCACCGCTTTTTTCCAGCCGCTGTAGCGGAAGTTACGTTCGGTGGTTTCAATACCTGGGCGGAATTCGCGTTCGATCACCGCTTTCTCCTGCAGTTCGTCCAGGTTCTGCCAGAAACCTACTGCCAGACCGGCGAGGTATGCGGCACCCAGCGCTGTGACTTCACGCACTTCAGGACGCTCAACGCGAGTACCCAGAATGTCCGACTGGAACTGCATCAGGAAGTTGTTCGCGACCGCACCACCGTCCACGCGCAGAGCGTGCAGACGAATGCCGGAGTCAGCTTGCATCGCTTCCAGCACGTCGCGCGTCTGGTAGGCGATGGATTCCAGCGTGGCGCGGATAATGTGGTTTGAGTTCACACCACGCGTCAGGCCGAAAATCGCGCCGCGTGCATACGGGTCCCAGTACGGTGCGCCAAGACCGGTGAATGCAGGCACCACGTACACGCCGTTGGTGTCTTTCACTTTGGTCGCGAAGTACTCGGAGTCGAACGCATCGCTGATCAGTTTCATCTCATCACGCAGCCACTGAATAGACGCACCCGCCATGAACACTGCACCTTCCAGCGCGTAGTTCACTTCGCCGCGTGGGCCGCAGGCAATGGTGGTCAGCAAGCCGTTTTCTGATTTCACCGCTTTCTCGCCGGTGTTCATCAGCATAAAGCAGCCAGTGCCATAGGTGTTCTTCGCCATCCCTTCCTTGACACACAGCTGGCCGAACAGCGCCGCCTGCTGGTCACCTGCGATACCGGCGATAGGAATACGTGTGCCGCCTTTACCACCGATGTTGGTCTGGCCGTATACCTCAGAAGACTTGCGTACTTCAGGCAGCATCGCGCGTGGGATATCCAACGCGTCCAGCATCTTGTCATCCCACTCTAGGGTGTTGATGTTGAACAGCATGGTACGTGAGGCGTTGGTATAGTCGGTGACGTGGACGCGTCCCTGGGTCATCTTCCAGATAAGCCAGGTATCAACCGTACCGAACAGCAGCTCACCACGTTTTGCACGCTCACGTGAACCTTCCACGTGGTCGAGGATCCACTTCACCTTGGTACCGGAGAAATACGGGTCAACAACCAGACCGGTGGCGCTGCGCACATACTCTTCCATGCCATCGCGCTTCAGCTGTTCACAGATTTCTGATGTGCGGCGGCACTGCCAGACAATGGCGTTGTAAATAGGCTTACCGGTTTCACGTTCCCAGACAATCGTCGTTTCACGCTGGTTGGTAATACCAATCGCGGCAATCTCGTCGGAACTGATATCGGCTTTCGCCAGCACTTCGACCAGCGTGGAGCTTTGCGATGCCCAGATCTCCATCGGGTCGTGTTCTACCCAGCCTGGACGAGGATAAATTTGCTCAAATTCGCGCTGTGACACGCTGACGATGTTCGCGTCATGATCCATTACGACAGCGCGGGAGCTGGTAGTGCCCTGGTCGAGCGCAACGATATATTTTTTTTCGGTCATGGTATGTGTCCCGTAGTCAGATTACAGCGAAGCTTTATGTTGTGCGGCAGAAGTCGTTTCCTTCTCCTCTTCCACACAGGTGTCGCACGGTAAGTGGCGACCAATTAATTTGCGGTAGCTAAATGCACCCAGCGCAGCCCCGACAACCGGCGCAAATAACGGAACCAGGAAGTAAGGAATGTCTTTACCGCCAGTGAAGGCCACGTCACCCCAACCCGCAATAAAGGCGAAGGCTTTTGGTCCGATATCACGTGCCGGGTTCATCGCAAACCCAGTCAGTGGGCCCATTGATGCGCCAATCACCGCAATCAGCAGGCCAATCAGCAGGGGGGCCAGCGGACCGCGCGGAATGCCGTTTCCGTCGTCGGTCAGCGCCAGGATAACGCCCATCAGGATAGCGGTAATCACCATTTCAACTGCGAACGCCTGCACAAAATTGATATGCGGGTTTGGATAGGTTGAGAAGATACCTGCCAGGTCCAGACTTTCGACACTGCCGCGCACCATATGATGCGTCTGTTCGAAGTCGATGAAAAGATTGTAATAAAGCCCATAAACTAACGCCGCTGCGCAAAACGCGCCGGCAAACTGAGAAAGAATGAAAGGAACAACTTTGCGTCCGTCGAAGCACGCGAACAGCCACAGTGCGATAGTCACCGCCGGGTTAAGATGTGCACCAGAAACACCTGCAGTCAGGTAGATGGCCATCGCCACGCCCAGACCCCAGATAATACTGATTTCCCACTGACCAAAACTGGCACCCGCCACTTTCAGTGCAGCGACACAGCCCACTCCGAAGAATATCAACAACCCGGTACCAAGGAACTCGGCAATGCACTGGCCTTTTAAGGTTGATGTCTGACTCATAATCGGAATCCTGAAGAAATTGATGTTTATTGTTAGCATGGCCGCCCGTGACAGCCACGATGCCCTGTAGACATAGTGTTAATTTATCGTTAACGAGCAAAAACGAGAAATATCGAAATCAAAATGTGTGGTCTTCGTCATAAAATGAGCGTTTTCGCGCCATAAAGCACATTTTTGCATCAGTGGCGGAATGTGAGCTGAATCATTTCATTAACGAATGAGTTAACAATTTAGGGTGATATGACGCGAACGCACCAGGACCAGACCTAAAAGTGTTGCAAACCGCGATCTGCGCGGTGTGTCGCTGGACACAGAGCGCCGTGCTCCATACAATCGACGGTATATGTCGTGCGCGTTTACGTTAAAGCGTCGCCTTGCAATTCAGGAGAGGTAGCATCATGTCTTTAGAAGTGTTTGAGAAACTGGAATCGAAAGTACAGCAGGCGATTGACACCATCACCCTGCTGCAGATGGAAATTGAAGAGCTGAAAGAGAAGAACAACAGCCTGGCGCAGGAAGTTCAGAACGCTCAGCACGGCCGCGAAGAACTGGAGCGCGAAAACAACCAGCTGCGCGAACAGCAGAACGGCTGGCAGGATCGCCTGCAGGCGCTGCTGGGACGTATGGAAGAAGTCTAATTTCTTACGGGAACTGCAGATTCGAACAAGCCGGGTATGGCGTCGCCGCCTCCCGGTTTTTTTATGCCAGTTATAAAAAAGGCCGCCAGATGAAGTGAACCCCGAAAGTTGGACATCCAATGATTAGGGGTTTTGCGTTTCAATGGGCAGAAAAAAATATTCATCTGAATTCAAGCAGAAAGTTGTTCTCCACTATCTGAACAGTGGTGACGGTGCA